>JAGQWV010000145.1 GCA_020437045.1 Saprospiraceae bacterium
CTCCGCTCGAAAAAACACAGCCCTCCGAGACTTTGCGCTTTTTATTTTTAGGCCGGCTGCTTAATGAAAAAGGGATCCGGGAGTACATCGAAGCCGCCAAAATGATGTCCGAAAAGCATCCCAATACCCACTTTTGGATTCTGGGGCATATCGATGAACAAAACCCGGGTGCGGTTGTCAAAAAATCCTTTATGCAATGGATCCGGCATCCGGCCATTGAATACCTCGGTTTTGAAAAAGATGTCCGGAATGTGATCCGGGAATGTGATGTGGTCGTTCTGCCCTCGTATTACCCCGAAGGGGTGCCGCGGGTGCTGCAGGAAGGGATGGCGATGGGCAAGCCCATCGTCACAGCCGACATGCCCGGCTGCCGGGAGGCGATCGATCAGGGTGTTAATGGGATTCTGGTGCCTCCCCGGGATGCTAAGGCACTCTTCGACGCCTTTGAGTTTTTTTACGCCCTGAGTCCGCAGGAACGCATTAGAATGGGCCGGGCCGGCCGGATGAAAGCAATCAGTGAATTCGATGAAAAGATTAGCAACCACCAGTACCTGGAATTGATTTCCTCCATCCTGAACGTTACACAGCCTACGAAAAATAAGCAACATAAGCCAACTTGAAACTTGCATTTACTGATCCTTGCCTACCATTTCACCTCTCAAAATTCAGTTGGTAACCTACGAATTCAAAAATTAGCCAACTCTTTTCAGAACCTGGGTTATCAGGTAACACTCTTTGCTGCAGTAAGCCCTGAACCTACCCTTGACTCTTCTTTCAGGGTGATTCAATTTCCAACCTCCGATTATACTTTTTTCATCAAGCGTAGGCCATCCAGCCGTTCCCAGGAATCCGGAAATTTCTGGCTGAAGGCTATCCTGCGTCTGAAAAATACATTTCCGTTTCTTTATTTACTCTCCCCGGGAGGGCCACAGTACCGGTGCGCGATCCAGAAGGCCTTTAAAACCTTGCATGCTGATCAGCCGGTGACCCACCTACTGACTTCCTACGATCCGGTGTACGATCTGATCATCGGTCGTGATATCAAGCGGATAGCCCCGGAACTTCTCTGGATGGTGGATTTCCGGGATTTGCCTGTAGACCCGGTTAAAAAAAATACCTGGTGGTCTAACACTACAAATGCCTTTTACAGGAAGCTGCTAAGAAGCGCAGATCGGATAACCACCGTTTCACAGGGACTTGCCCGTCCTCTTCCCATTGCATCCAAACATGCTACGGTGCTCTACAACGGTTTTTCGGAATATGCCTTCAATCCCGCGCCCAACCGTAAAACAATAAAGTTTACCATCACGTATACGGGAACTGTAGATGTACGCCTGCAAGATCCACGTCTTGTCCTCCAAGCACTTGCTACCCTGATCGACCATGGTCAGCTGGATGCCAGGGATATCGAATTTCATCTGGCCGGACCGCAGTCTCCCCTATGGAAGAAATGGTTTCGTGACTTCCCTGCCATTCACTATGTTGATCATGGTCAGGTGTCGCATCCAGAAGCCATCGAATTACAACATAATAGCCAGCTTAACCTGCTGCTGACCTGGGCATCCCCGGAAAGTGCGGGGATCTTGACCACCAAATTATTTGAATACCTGGCGGCACAACGTCCGATCATAGCCTATGTGCAAGGTACTCCCGATCCTGAGATCAATCAACTCGTGGAAACGGTTAATGGAGGTCTGTGTCTGTCAACAATTGATGCTGATAAATCGAATGCTTTGGCACGGTGGATCGTAAAACAATATCACCTTTGGAAAAAGCACGGTTTTGTTCCCTCCCACACCAATTTGAATCTGCTGAATCATTATCGCTGGGACCACATCTTTCAGGCATGGCATGACCAATAAATCCCTCATTGAGTTTGTCTGAATCCTCATCTTTAAAGTCTGTATTCAGCCAGATCCGCTATTCCCTCCAGACCGACGGAGTCCAGATGATCCTGGGGTTCATCACCTCCATCATTTTGGTTAGGTATTTAGGACCCGAAGGCAATGGTTACCTGACGAAACTGACCTATAGCGGCAACCTAATTCTGGCCATCGCGAGTTTTCAATTCTTTCGTGGAATACCTTATTTATACGAACAGTTTGGTTCAAAAGCAACCAGTCAATGGGTAACCTGGGGAATAATGGGCACCATCCTGATCAGTATTCTGATTATTTTGCTGGATCGCAGAAGCATTGGATTCTTTACCTTCGATAACTTCCCAATGCTGAATTGCTTACTATTCATTTATGTCTTATTTGCACTGGGTCAAAAATGCCTTGAAACATACGTCCAGGTCCATCAATCTTTTCGAAAATGGTGGACTTTTCAATGGATTGGAAATATGGGAAAATTACTGATTACCCTGTTTATTGCCATCAAATTGACTGCCCTGACAGTTAATTGGCAATTCTTTGCCGGTATTTCATCCTATTTATCTGGATACCTCATATTGTTACTCATCGCGTGGTTTACTATTCATCCTAAACTAAGATTGGGAAAGCCTGGAAGACTGTTTGCTCAACAGGCATTCCATTATGCAGGATCAATGTGGGCCATTAATCTACTAAGCATCTTGATGATCAATCTGCCCATTTGGCTCATTGAGTCGACTTTAGCGCAAGATAATTTAGGGGTTTATGGACTCGCATTAACACTAAGCGGGATACCTTTCACATTCACCCTCTCCATTAAAAAAGTATTGTTACCCTATACGATCCGGGTGAAACACGCTTATGACGACAATTGCCTAAGAGTAATCCGGATACACAATAGTGTGCTATTGTCAATTTGTGTAATCGGTGGTATTTCAGGCTTTTACCTGTTACCCTTAATGTATGGAAGTGCCTTTAAGGAATCCGCGGTATTGTTACCTATTTTGTTGGTTTGGACCTACTTTATCGGTGTTTCCACAATCCTGAATACACTTTTCGAGGCCAGGAATGAATTGAACCTCATCCTTGCTATTTACCTGATAATAACCTGTTCAATATTACTGAGTCTATATCTCTTCCATAATGGCTTAGCCTCAATAGCAATTATTTTTTCAGCCAACGGGATCCTAATGAGCATGTTAAATATATATCACGTTGTATATCATACTCCTAATAAATTAAGTCAATTATTTCTATTCCATAAGTCGGATTATAAATTTAATAATTCACCTACAAAATAAATTACATTTTCTTTTCCAAACAAACAATTATAATTGATCCGAAAGGAAAATGCCAATGCTGTGGCTTGGTCATACCCGCAAGAAGTGCAGCTAACGAATAAGAAAAAAATGCAACATACGGTGAAATAAAATGACTTGTAGTCTTAAATTTAACCTTAAACATCCGGTCAAAATTCGGTATAATTATTCGAATTCTACTAATTATATTAAAATAGGTGAATCTGGTTAAATGTTGCTCCTCGTATTTTACGGACGAAAATATATTTATTAGGATTTCAAGAATTGGCCACATACTGAAATAATTGGGTGTAGACATTACAAGAAGCCCATCAGGTTCAAGCATTACATAAATTTTTTCAAATAGAATCTTTATTTCATCTGAATTCAGATGTTCAATAACTTCAATCAACGAAGCGCATTTATATTCATTACCAATATTCAGCTCTGAAGCAAGGTCTGTATAATAATAAAAGGATCTGAAAGTGGTTGCGTATTTTTGGTTTGCATATTCAATTTGTTTTAAAATTATATCAATACCTGTTTGTCGGGAACACCTTTCTTCAGGTATCATCCCTAAAAATGTACCCGAAAAACACCCAATATCAATCAATGAATCGATATTATTTGGTAAAGAGGATAGTACTCTTTCAAATTTATGGTTGTGCCAAAAACTACGAATTCCTGATTTCTTCTCAGCAATGAGGTCATAATACCCAATTGGTATTTTGTCATAATTAAATGCAGATTTTTCCATATACACAATTTATAACATTAAATATTTCACTTCTCAGGCAATGAATATTCAGATCAATAAACAATACAGTTTTCTAATCCTACTGGCTGGTTCTATCATCATTCCTCCTTTGTTCTTTATCATTTACCGGTTAATTGCTTACCAGGCTATGCCTATTGATGCTTATTGGCAATACATCTTATACTACCTGGACAACAACCCGAGCTTTCATCCTTATGCTCCTTTCGTGTACCGGCCAATATACCCTTTGATTGGTACACTGGTTTATCAAATTATTCCTTTGATCACGTTTAGCGAACCAACATCTTTCTCACCAGAACAGTTGAAAGCTATAGAATCCCTGGCTCTGATCAATGCGATATGTATTTATTTAATAGGCGTCGTTACAATCTGGATACTTCAAGAAAACAAGCTAACCAATAAATCATTCGCTCTGACCAGCGGAATTCTTGCAGCCAGCCTGATGTTTTATACCGCCTTTTTTGGCATAGATCCCTTTGCTTTTCTGTTCACGATCATACTCATGAAGTTCGAAAATAACAGAAGTATATTTATTCCGTCAATCCTATTTAGTGTAGCCATCAGTGAAAAAATTTGTTTTGTATTTTTTGTTTATTTCCTGTTAAAATATTTAGCAACACATAAAATAGATTTCGTTAGTCTATTTACGATTGTATTTACGATGATTTTATATGTTTTTCTGCGTAAATGGGGACCATATGGTGGGCATGAAGAACAAATCAATATCAGCGCCTTCAAGGACAGTTTTACGAATAGTCTTACTTATCTGATGACTATAAAAGGACTATACATTAATGTACTTCCAATGGCCATCCTGTTATTTTTTTTCTTTTTCTCAAAGAAAGATATACCAGGATTATGGACCTTCCCGCTCGTCCTTTTCTTTATCGGCCTAACCATGAATATGGCCTTTAACATTGGCCGGTTGGTTTTACATGCCTTGCCTTTTTTTATTCCCTCCATTTATCAAACTGTGGAGCGATTATCCACCCGTCAATTCAGTCATGGATAAGGTTTCATTAAACAGTCATTTCGCATGACCAATGTTCTGGTCATTCCAGGTTGGTTTCCATCAAAGTTATACCCCTTCAATGGAGACTTCATCTTATACCAGACGCAGTTGATGCACCAGGATCCTGATCTGAATCTATCCCTTGCTTTCCTGGATCAGAGCCTGAAATACCTCTATTATTTCAATACCTGGCGAACGCAATGGATTGCACATCCGGAAATACCATTTCCAGTTGCCCACCTGCAACGGATAGCGTTGCCCAAATCACTGCATTATCTTTTTCCCGGGTTAGTCAATGCGCCCATTAATAAGATGTGCGCAAAAATACCGGCAATTAAGAAGGTAGATATCATTCACGCTCATTGTCTCTGGGGAGGTTATATCGCACAACACATCGCCTCCAGAATCAAGGTGCCTCTGGTTTATACGGAACATCATTCAGGAATCCTGGATCATCAATTAAGCCAAACAGAATTATCTACCTATCAAAAATTAATAGATCATTCGACAGAAATATCTGCCGTGGGGCCGGCATTAGCAGCCATTTTGCAACCATTTACCCCGCATCGGCCCGTACACATTATTCCTAATTTTGTTGATGAAACCCTCTTTACTATTCATAAAACACCAAAACGGACCGGTTTTCATTTTATCTGCATTGGTGATTTAATACCCATCAAACAAATTGACCGGTTAATAAACGCTTTTGATATTATCCGCAATCAGTATCAAGACTTGCACCTGCACATTATCGGTGATGGTCCACTGAAGAATGATTTGACAAATCAGATGAAGGCCTTGAATTTAACTGAAATGATCACTTTCCATGGCCGGCAACCTAATACGGAAATTCCCCGGCTCCTTAATGAGAGCCATGTATTGATCTCTGCTAGTAAGCATGAAACGTTTGGTATAACGGTCCTGGAAGCCCTTTGCTGTGGATTACCCGTAATCGTTACACCGAGTGGCGGTCCTGAGCAACTGGTAAATTCAGAAAACGGAATATTGCTTCCGAGTGATTCGGTGGAATCAATTGCAGAAGGAATGACTGCCATCCACCGGCAATACAGTAATTTCAAAGCCACAGAAATCAGAGCGCATGTATTAATTCAATATTCAAAGGGAGCCACTATCGAGGCTTACAAATCACTGTATTCAAAATGTTTGAAAAGCTAAGAGTATGGTATTTAAGCACTAAAACAAATTTATTCCCGGGTGCATCCCGCTACTGGAATAATCGTTATGAATCGGGCGGTAATTCAGGAAGCGGCTCCAGGGGTGAATCACTGCGCCAAAAATGCCGGATAATTAATGCCTTCATTCAAACTCACCAGATCAAATCGATTCTGGACTCGGGATGTGGCGATGGTGCTGTCGCTGCCTGTTTGAATGTCAATTCGTATTTAGGTGTTGATGTATCATCCTATATCGTCGAAAGAAACAGCCAGTTGTTTGCAAAAGATTCTAAAAAGAAGTTCCGGGGATTAAATAGCTTTTCTATAGAAAATAATAAGTTTGATCTGGCTTTATCTTTGGATGTGATTTTCCATATTGTAAACTTAGAGGACTTAAATAAGCATTTGAAACTATTATTTAATGCTACCGGAAAATGGGTCATCATCTCCTCCACCAATTACGACAGTCCGCAAA
>JAGQWV010000146.1 GCA_020437045.1 Saprospiraceae bacterium
CGAATTTATCATCAAAACTAAATCGCCATGGATTCCGCAATCCCCAGGCCCAAATTTCTCGTATGGTATCACCGGAGGCCCTTGCAAAAGGATTATCATCCGGCACACCATAGGGTAATTGATCAACGTTAATTCGCAATAATTTGCCCAGTGGCAGTGTCAAATTTTGACTTCTTTCACCTGGATCATTTCCTGAACCTCCGTCACCGGTTCCCAGGTAGAGATTTCCCTGAGGACCAAAAGCAAGATCTCCTCCGTTATGATTTTCCTGTGGTTGATCAATTCTTAAGACTTCCGCTGCCGAATCTTCATTACCCTGATCGGGATTAATACTAACTGAATAACGCTCTAATACACCTTGCCGGACACCATCCTTCGTCTGAATGTAGTAAACAAAGAAATAACCATTTGCCTGGTAATCCGGGTGAAAAACGAGACCTAAAAGACCTTCTTCGCCTCCACTATCATCCACTTTAGCCGTAATGTCAAGAAATGGATCATTCACCAAGGTTCCTTGTGCATTCACCAATCTGATCCTTCCGTTCCGCTCGACAATAAATAGGCGTTTTGATCCATCATGAGCACTGGCAATGTCGGTAGGTTGTGAGATGCCAGCGACATAAGTTTCGAGAGAAATTTGGGCATGTGATTCAGGTACCAGACAGAACCAAACGATTACCAGACCAAAAATCGTGTTTCTCATTATTACTGCATTTATTCCGGGAGTGTGTCAGAACAAAATGAGTATGCCGATATGATTTATCTATAAAAACGCCATTAATTGCACATTAATTGCCGACTATTAATCTTTAAGCAAGAAAGGATTTTGCCTTTGATAAAAATATATCAATTTGTTCTTCTGTACCCATACTTACACGAGCGTAGCCTGGTTGGTCTGCATAATCGCGAATTAATACCTGATGCTTTGCCAGGAGTTCAACTAAGGCAGGATCAAAGCGCTCGGTTCGAAAATAGATGAAATTGGTTTGCGACGGTACATATTCTACTTTCCAATCCGTAAATGAACGGCCAACTTTATTACGAACACTGCTGTTGGCTTGTTTGCAATCCTGCAAGAATTGTTGATCTTCGGTCGCCGCAATAGCCGCGTGCAGGGAGGTGATGGGCATATTAATTTCAAATCCGATATGATAATGTTTCATTTTCTCGATCAGATCCGGATGAGCATATGCATAACCTACCCTTAGTCCAGCCATTCCATAAATCTTTGAAAACGTCCGGGCAACGATAAGATTGGGATAGCTTAATATCTCTTTGGCTAGTGAAGATTTCAAACCTTGGTCGGTAAATTCCATATAGGCTTCATCTATAAATGCAATAGTTGTACTTGGTAAGCTCCTACAAAAATCCAAGAGGGTTGACTTATCACTGAGTGTGCCAAGAGGATTATTCGGATTGGAGATATAAATCAGCTGAGCATTTTGGGCCGCTTTTTTTAAAGCTTCAAAATCATGGTTGAAATTACGGTCCAAATCCACTTTTATCCATTTCGCATTAAAACCGGTTGCATGTTGCATCATTAAAGGAAATGTGGGGTAACTGGACACAATAGTTCCTCCGTGAGCTCCAAATGCCAATCCTGCCAGTTGCAATATTTCTGTAGAACCTGCACCCAACAGGATGTGATCAGCCGGTATTCCTTCCAACTGGGAGATCCGGTCAATCAATATTTGGCGGGTTTGCCACGGATATCGATTTGATTGTAGTGAAGATTGCTGAATTGCCTTAAGGACATTAGGTGATGGACCCCACGCATTCTCATTAGAATTGAGAATAATTTCTCCAGTCTTAGGCGTATGCGAATTTTCGTAAAATTTCGATATGCCGGCGTTCACGAAAAGGCCACTTGCAGTCATGGTAGATGCTGACCTTAACCAATTTCTACGACTAAACTTCATCGCAATTTAATTTTGATTACTTAAAAATACGAAGCTCTCTTCATATCGATCATAAGAATTCCATATCAGAAGATTAACACATCCTTAAGATGATTATGACCCTGGATTTCGGCTTTCAGAAAAGCCAATTTACCATGAAAGCACTAATCTATATCCTTGCAACCGCTGCTATGATTAGCAGCTGCCGGTCTGTTGAAAAATTAATTGATCAGGGCGATTTCGATACTGCCATGTTAAAGTCAATGCGCAAACTTAGTGGGAAGGAACAATTAAAAGAAAAATATGTAGTAGCCATTGAAGAAGCATTTGCCAAGGCAACGAGTCGCGACATGTCCTATATCAAAAATCAGTTTGATTCAGAACGCGCATCCGATTGGTATCAGATCATCGAACGATTAAGAAAAATTGAACGTCGGCAAAACTTACTTAGTCCAATGTTACCGTTAATCAGTAGGGAAGGTCGAAAGGCAGATTTTGCTTTCATCCGAACCAGCCTTTTGCTGGATTCTGCTATACAACAATTTCACCAGTTCACCTTACTGGATGCCGAGCAATTGATGGAAGAAGCACGGCTTGGTAACAAAGAGTCTGCCCGGGATGCCTATTATATGCTGGAACGACTGGGGGAATTTAGCCGTCCATCAACAATTGTTAAAGACTTACAAAGAGAGGCCCGGGAATTGGGAGTTACCCACATTTCTGTTGGCGTCCAAAACAGGACTTA
>JAGQWV010000147.1 GCA_020437045.1 Saprospiraceae bacterium
GCCATCATAATTCTTAATCCACCAGGTAATAAAAGATTCTCTATGTTTTACATAGATCTCTTCTAAGGCCCGGTGATCACCATCACGGATCCTAGCAATTATATTATCCAAACCTTTAACTCAAATCTGTTCGAACATTAAAATAGCAAAATCACAGACATCATGAAAGTGAACTACTAGAACTTTTTCAGATATATCTTTAAGACACTAAAATCCCATATTAATTGATGCTGCCAGTACCCATTTGTAGGTAGTATTTCTAGACAGATAAATCCCGGTATTCCTTTATCCAACTAGACCTGGTAATCTTCGGGAGATAACCTTTATCGGAATTAAGACCCATAAACAAGAAAGACGTTGCTCATGACTCCTTGATAGATCAGATATGACACGACGGCTTTATCCTTTGGTTCATCTCATGTATCCACTCCTATTTATCAAATTGCCAGCGTTGGGATTGCTACCAATCGACGACGCTCCCATCTGAGTCGAGATACGTCTCCGGATTACGCCACTCGTGACCTAACTTATCTGCCAAAGCATCATCATCTAATTCGATACCCAAGCCGGGTTTGGTAGGCAAGTCTACATGCCCGTCTTTAACCACGAAAGGTTCTTTTAGATACCCCTCTCCTAACGTCACTTGCTCCTGGCAAAGAAAATTAGGAATACTCGCTGCCAACTGCAGACCACAGGCCAAGGAAATCGGGCCCAAGGGGTTATGGGGTGCCACGGAAGCATAGTAAGCCTCTGCCATCCCGGCAATGAGTCGGCCTTCGAAAATACCTCCGGCGTGACATAAATCCGGTTGCAGAATGGTAGCGGCACCCTTCTCCAGAATTTCCCGGAAGCCCCACTTGGTAAATACCCGCTCGCCCGTGGCGATAGGTATGTAGGTCTCCCGGGCAAGATTTGCCATTACATCAACATTCTGACAATTGACGGGTTCCTCTATAAAAAAGGGCTTATGAGGTTCCAGCGCATGAATCAACAGCTCTGCATTGGGTGCACTGATCGCACCATGGAAATCGATGCCAATATCCGCGTCATCACCCACCGCCTCCCGTAGGGCCACGAAATCGGCTACCGCTTCATCAATAAATCGGGGATTGGCGATGATGCCCGACTGGCGACTGTCCTTAATTCCTGTTTTAAATGCTGTATATCCCTCCGCTTTGGCATCGCGAATACGCTCGGGTGTTCGGGCATGGGCATAGACACGGATTCGGTTGCGGGTAGGTCCTCCTAATAGTTCATACACAGGAATTCCCAACGCTTTACCTTTGATGTCCCAAAGTGCCTGCTCAATACCACTCAATGCACTGGTGAGGATCGGCCCACCCCGATAAAAGGAATGCCGGTAGATGGCCTGCCAGTGATGCATAATTTTACGTGGATCCTGACCAACCAAATATTTCGCTGCCTCCTCGACCGCCATCGCACAGGTGTCTGCCCGCCCTTCCGTAATAGGTTCTCCCAATCCGACGATGCCGGCATCGGTATGAATCTTCAAAAAAAGAAAACGGGGTTGCACCTTAAAAGTCTCCAATTTGGTAATTTTTATTTCCCCTTCCTTACTATAAAATGGATCTGCCGTCGGATCTTTAGCTGATGCTGTCATCGACGTCATCGCCGTTCCGATCGATACGGCAATAGAATTTCGAAAGAATTTCCGTCTGGAAGGGTTCAAATAATTATCTCTTGTTGCCATTGACTTTAGTTGTTTGGCATTTAAGATAATAAAGAATGGGAAGTGGAAAGAAAGTAAAGCGCAAAGGAATAGCTATTATTTTCACGTGCACCAAACCAGATATAATCGTCCGTTTGATCAAACCATTGTTCTGGAGAAGGAATAGTTGTTGGTCGATCACTTTCCCCAGGATGATATTTTTACCTGGAAAAGTATAGTTTTGAAATTGTAAGGGATCATCTGCTTCAGACTGCCAAATCTGAAATTCCTTGGCACTACTTACCAATAAAATTACTCTTCCTTCGATTTCCGTAAAGAACACCTTGTAAAAGTCCGATAAGTCATATGGTATTTTGGTGATTAAGTGGGCCGAATTTTCCCCATCCGTTCCATATATATAATATATCAGTCACATCTTATTACCTTAATTTAGTCACTACTTCTGAGCAATCTGACAGGCCCTAATAATCCGGCGTGTTGCAAAAGACTACCGGGTCGATAAGGATTTTCTGCCGCCCAGGTCATGCGTTCTTTTTCTGGCAATTGACTATCCCCTATTAAACGATTTACCCAGGTATTAGTGACTTCAATCTCCAATAAATTCAGCCCTCTTTTCAATCCATTTAATCGAATTCTGGCTGGATCTGTCCAAATACCTCCCATCGGTGTTCCATTTAATGACACGTTGGCTACCCAGCAAAGTTTCCCCACATCCAAAAAATAATTCGCTATGGTATCTCCCTCAAATTCGAAAGTCTTTCGATATTCTGCCGATCCGGAAAAATATTTAATACTATCGTTTTCCGATTCGCTCCAATCAAATAATTCTTGTGATTCCAGGATCTTCATCGGACCTTTTCGTGTAGTGTCAAAGGCTATTTTCCATCCCGTATTTAAATTAAGTACTTCTGTGTATTCCGTAAAATTGCCAACTTCCCGCAGCGGAGATGTTTTATCTGAGAAAACAACATAATAACTTTCTCCTGGCAGAAATCTTAACGGTATTTGTATTCTCTCATTTCGATTAGCAAATTGAAATAAGGGTCTGATTTCTCCACTCACAGCATCCCATATTTCCGGATTGCGCTTTTGCACGCGAAATTCAGCATTGACGTTAACCGATTTCATACTTTGATTGGTAAGAAAATAAATATCGATATCTTCTTTTTTCCGATGCATCCACAATATCGAATCGGCTAAAGTTCCCTCTATCAATAAGTCTGGTTCTACTTGAATTTCTTTTAGAACATCTGTTAGTTCAAGGTTATTAAACACTAGCCCATTGCCAAACGCTCTCTTTTTCTGACCATTTTCCATGCCCCATACATTGGTCGCAAGGTTCTGTACAGCACGGTCAGCTAGCGGATAATGCTCCAGACTCGGAGATCTTGTCGGTGCTGCCCCATAGATGTAGGCACCCTGCTGAACCAATTGCTCCAGCTTTTCCAGCAGCTCCGGTCGCATCGTTTTCAAAGGTGGTAAGACCATCAGAGCATAAGACATTCCATTTGACAAATACAACCGATGATCTTTTACATACATGTCGTTAATTATCACGTCTGCATTGATAAAATCAAAAGCATATCCCTCCGGCAGCCCAGGTTCTGTGATGCCAGTCATCACCGGAGCTCCTTCACCAATGAAATAGCAGACGTCTGCCACATAATTTCCCTGCTGCAAAAGAAAATGGTTTCTTCTCAGATAGTCAATCCATGATTTGCTTTTTGGAAACCAGATATTTTGCCGGTTAAATTCGACGCCAAACCACGTATTGATTCCTGGCATCGTATCCTGGTAAGGTTGGTGAATATATACATGCAATACATGATGATTAATTCCCTGAATATAACTCCAATCTCCCCGTTGACGCAGTAGCCCAGGGTACCGGGCGTAATGTTTCCGGGGAGCGGTAAATGCTTCGGCAAAAATGGGTGACTTTCCATTGATATGACCGGCAGAAGCAGCTGCCCGGCATTCAATTTCACCCAGTGGATCATCCAACCAAAATTCTCCCCCCACCAAATCAGCTTGTCCTCCATATTGCAAGAATTCACCCGGGAATCCCCAATGTCCATAATTTTCCACCCATAACTTCATACCATTTTCCTGCGCCTTTTCCCGCAAACCCGATA
>JAGQWV010000148.1 GCA_020437045.1 Saprospiraceae bacterium
GGTGATATACACGTTGTTCTCACCGTAGAAGACAATGGAACACCTTCATTGGTGAGTTACCGTCGGGCGATTATTCATATAGTTAATTTGATCTTTTTGACATGCACTAATTAACTATATGAATAATCGCCCGACGGTAACTCACCAATGAAGGTGTTCCATTGTCTTCTACGGTGAGAACAACGTGTATATCACCAACTTCACTATTCTCAGCGATGGTTAGTACAGCCACCGCTGCGTCTGCATGTTCCATGGTAGCCACGGTGCCTTCCGTCGAGGCCTCCGGATAGATGGCAAACTGAAAATTTAGGGCATTACCATCCGGATCGGTAGATCCTTCCGCGGTTAGCTTTACCAGCTCACCCGGTTTAGCGGTAAGCTCAAGAATTTCCTTTGATTCATCATCATTGATTTTAACCACGGGATTGTGATTGGCGCTTGCATATTCAGTTTGTGTACACCAATCCATTCTGGCAGCAAAATCATGCTGATAATCCTTTCGCCATCGCCAAATCGATGCCTGATTACTGCAATGCATTTTATTATCGACGGTCACACAATCAATGCTCCGCTGGGTGTCAGTCCAGATCGGCCTGGTTTCTCCATAGGCCTGAAATAAATCATACCGGCCACCCCAACCACCATAGGCTGGGTTGACGGACCATCCCAATCCATTGTTGATTAATCCAAGGAATGAAGGGGTGTCCCCTTCCATGATATAGGTGAGGGGTGGATAGAGACTACCCAGAGGACCGTGGTTCATGATGTTTTCTTTTAGCCAGGGATTATCTACTAAATCAAATGCGTAGCGTGGCCCGTTTTTGTACTGGCGATCTCCACTGATGCCGGTCCATGTAGCCCGATAATATTCTTTCCAGTCTGGAGCACTGGGAGATACAATGTAGAAGATGTCAGGAAATTCACGACGAATCCAGGGGCCGGAATCATCCTGATCCGATATAGTATATACTTTAAATTTGCGGATAAACTTCTCCAATTCTTCCGCACTTCTTTCTTTTCGCACATCATACAATGTTTGCGCTAGTGTGTTTGCCCCTCCCCAAATACTGATCCAGAGGGGTCTGCTATCCGATTGGTCAATGGCCTCTTCCAACAATCGTGATCCAACCGTGGTAAGTGTATCACCTACTCCGTCCATGCCATACTCCGTCTGTCCGGTTGCTACCCGGGCCAATAGGGCTTCCTTGGTGGGAAAACCAGGTTTGTGTTTTTCCAGATTATCCCTAACCAAACCATATGCATAAATTTGTCGCCGGATCAAATCCTCACGCGGATTGCTATGCAGCCATGTCGAGGTAGTAGCCACCAGGCCTTCGATGTCAAATTCGTTACTGTACACCAGAAACCTCACCAACGATTCTTCGTCGTCCGGTTCATTGGATATATCGGTGAGGACAAAAACCCGTTCTTTCGCCGAATTTTGGGCCTGTATCTGCTGGCTATGCAAATAACATAAAAGCAGAAGAGAGGAGATTATTCGAATCCATACCATAATGCTATATTTTAATTCGGAAGACTCCGAAATTAACTATAAGAATAATCAAGTTTCTGCTCTTATTAAAATGGAAATACAGTGACAGGGAAAGGCTGTCAATTTTTATTTGTCAGTTTTCATTTCTCCTTTTGTGCCTTGATCAATGGTCAATGCTGTCATTTGTTCCTTCAATGTCTGTCCACACTTGATACCAAAATCCAGCGTTCGAATGGGAAAAGGAATGACAATTCCATTTTTATCGAAAATGCCTTTAATATTTCTCAACGCCTCACTGCGTGCTTCATAAAAGTTTTTTTGATTCACTTCGTCAATCCAAAATCTCACTCGGAAGCTGATTGAACTGTCACCAAATTCAGTATAAAAAAACTCTACCGGATCATCATTTAGATGTTTGGTATTTTGCATCGCCTGATAGACTAGATTTTCCACATTGTCCAGGTTTTCAGCGTAAGAAATTCCACAATCTAATTCGATACGGCGTTTTCCCAAGTAAGAGTAATTGACTATAGGATTTTGAATCACCGACTTATTGGGTATGGTGACGATTTGTCCTGCTGGAGTCTGAACCGTTGTCGATCGTAAATTGATTTCCTGTACCGTGCCAAAGAAATCATTGGTTTCCACGATGTCGCCAATCGACAATCGTTTTTTAATGGAAAGCATGATCCCGCTAAACGCATTCGTGAGGGGTTCTTGGAGAGCCAAACCCACTGCCAGACCCAATACCCCTGCGGTGGCGAGCAGAGATGTAAGCAATTTGTCAAGCTGAAGGATTCCAAGGATAAGAAAAAGAAGTCCTATGGTGAGCACAAAGGCAATCACTTTACTCATGATGATACTCATGGAATAATTTTCCAACTGCCTAAAGAGCAATTTTCGAATTTTTTCCTGAAGAAATCGGACAATGAAGAAACCCACAATAGCAACTATGATACTCAGGGCTATGTTGGGCAGGAGCAAGACGAGTTGCTCAAAAATATTTTGCAGTTTTTCGATAAGTTTGTTTACGGTTTCGCCCATATGATTTTAATAAGATCTACTTTGAGACATCTCGACTTGTTTTTTTGTTTGGCCGAACAAAGCCGCCGAACCGCTTAGTTAAAATTCTTATACTAAAGTTTTCGGTTTAAGTGACCGGTCAGTCGTACCCAGATATGTTACATATGGCTCCTGGGCGCTTCAGTGGTTGAAAAACTGAACGATTTTTTAGAGAGATACTGGAATATCTATCTTAACTGATAATCATTTAAATGACAAAATAATAATCCGATTAATAAAATTTTTAGACTATGACAGAATTTTTTACCGATGTGACAAACTATATGCACAGTTACTATCAGATGATGGTAGAATTGTTTCCTAAAATACTCTTAAGTCTTCTGATAT
Organism: Saprospiraceae bacterium; assembly: GCA_020437045.1. GTDB lineage: Bacteria > Bacteroidota > Bacteroidia > Chitinophagales > Saprospiraceae > JABDMH01. Next base: position 2,903 of record JAGQWV010000148.1, read on the forward strand.
TGACTTTGAGCTGGTTGATGTCTTATTTAATTAAAAACAGGTTAAAACATCTATTATACCGGCGTATTGATGATCCTCTTTTAGCGCGATTCATATTACGAACGACTAAAACTCTGATTTATATTATCGCAGCTCTTTTAATCCTAAAAGTTATTGGTCTGGGTGATACTGCTGCTGCATTGTGGGGTACAGCCGGACTAGGTGCCTTTATCATTGGTTTTGCATTTAAAGATATTTTTGAACATTTTCTTGCCGGAATATTATTGGCATTTGACCGTCCTTTTCGGGTCGGTGATATTGTCGAATTAGACGGCAATAAGGGTACTGTGGTGGCGCTGACAATTCGCACTACCCATATCAAAACTTTTGATGGTCAGGATGTGTACATTCCGAATGGAAATATTATAAAAAATGCTTTAAAAAATTATACCATCGACGGATTTATGCGTCACGAATTTGTGATTGGGCTGGATTATGGATCTGATATTAACAGGGCAATTGAAATTATCTTACAGGAATTAAATTCTATTCCGGAAATACTTAAAGAAGAGAAGGCTCCAGCGGTAGTAATTTCTGACCTAACACCCAGTACCCTAAACTTGTCGGTTCTTTTTTGGCTGGATACATTCGACAAAACGATTGATGCCGGAAATGTGAAGATCGACGCGGTAGCGAAGGTTTTGGATGCACTGGATAAAGCTGGATTTTATTTGCCCTCTGATGTAATCGAGATTAAAAGAAAACCGGAAAAAATTAATCCGAATTTTGCCGCCTAATACGGATATTAAATTCATCAATTTTAAAGAGCATCGGCTCTAAGGTTTATGGGCAAAATTGTATCTTTTGAACTTAATATCCGAAAGTATGAAACCATGTGCAATAGTGACCGGATCCGCAACTGGAGTCGGATCGTCAAGTGCCAAATTGTTGGCTAAACAAGGATGGAATGTCCTGGTTAATTATACCAAGAGTAAAGACGAAGCGGAGGAGACAGCAAAGCAATGCATCGCCTATGGTGCTGAGGTGATTGTGTTTCAAGGTGACGTTTCAGAAGACGCAGTTTGCCGCTCAATGGTACAGGAAGTTATCGATCAGTGGGGACGTTTGGATGGTTTGGTAAACAATGCAGGTACTACCCGGTTTTGTGCGTTAAATAATTTGGAAGGACTAAATGAAGATGATTTTCATTATTTATATCAGGTGAATCTCGTCAGCGCTTTTCAGATGTCCCGGGCTGCCGCACCTTTTCTTAAGGCATCCAGAGGATCGATCGTCAATGTTTCCAGTATTGCCGGTATCAATGGAAGTGGTAGTTCAATCGCTTACGCATGTTCGAAAGGAGCGATGATTACATTGACACATTCCCTTGCTCATGCACTTGCTCCCGAAATACGTGTCAATGCCATATGTCCGGGATTTATTCAAGGTCGGTGGACCAGAAATTTTCTAAAAGAAAACTACGAAAAGATCAATCAGAATTTTGCGCAAGCTTCAAGCCTTGAGGTCACGGCACTGCCTGAAGACATCGCGGAAGGAATTGTCTATTTTATTACAGGTGCAAAATTAAGTACTGGGGAAATTCGCACCATTGATGCCGGGTTTTCGCATAAAGTCACCACCTTAAGATAAACCATCCTCACTAGCTAGGAATTCGACCTTTGATCCATTTGATTTGTCCATTGTGATTACTTTCATGCTCAACTACATGAAACCACTTACAGTAATTATTAGTGGGTCCCCATACCCAGGATTCATCAAGTTTCAATAACCACTCATCATCCTTCTTCTTCAATTCCATCAGGGTCGTTTCTCTCACACTATTTAATTTTTCCAAATAAAAATCAAGTGAATGACCTTTTATTTTTGCTCTTGCCTCATCTCCAAGATTCATGGCTAAGACCCATTGGTTATTGGAGTCTGAAGTCCAGTCATCCCAACTTCTGTTGTTAAAAGTGTTTTCCTGATAAAATTTTTCCGTGGCAGCCAAATGATACAACATGGCACCTATCGTATTTGCCTGGTCATCATGTAAATAGTCCAGGTCTTTTGTCGACATACCTTCTACCGGATATAAGATGGTATTACGCATCCATGCCATCATGGAGACCAGGGTCCCCACCTGAGGAGAATAGCCACTTTTAGGTCCGATAAAATTTAGATTGTCATCCTGCAATTGATTGTTCGCTTCCATCAGAGTCATCGAAGGGCGGACACTAAGTGGAAGAAGGGCAGCATATTTCATGATAGTTCGTCTTGTGGGCATTTGATCGATAGTTTAGTTTTAATTCCAACGAGAAATCGATTTCGTTTATTTCGGATTTCCTCAGATGCAAAAATATCTCGTAGGAGTATTTTTTCCTGACACACCCGATCTTATCGTTTTAAAGGATATCTAGCGGAATCGTCTTCTGAATTTCGTCCGAATCCTGCCTTGATTAATGGGACCCCTTCCCTTGCAAAAAGCTAAAAGCAATGAAATATCATCACAGGAAGATTGATGTTATTTCTTCTTCTGCAGAATAAATCAAGACCATTATCTCTTTTGCTGGAGATTTGGTTATTTTCAAGCCCGCACCATTTTCTAATGTCAAAATTACCATTGTCATGAAAAGTCAGAAGATAACGATGTTAGGTACCGGTTTGATAGGCACTTTTTATACGATGTGTTTACATGGGCAGCGCAGTAGGGATCAGGTTGTATCTGTATATTCGCGCAGCCTGGACCGGGCAAAGTTGTTTGCCAGACAGTGGAATATCCCGCGGGCCTTTACGGATATGACCGAAGCGATTCAGGATCCCGGGACGGATGTTGTGGTGATAGGCTTGCCTAATAGTCAACATGAGGAAGCAGTCAGACTGGCAGCCGCAGCCGGGAAAGCCGTACTGTGTACCAAACCCCTGGGTCGCAACGCCGCCGAAGCTAAACGAATGCTGGAAGCGGTGGAAAAAGCCGGTGTTTTTCATGGCTATCTGGAAGACCTGGCTTATACCCCCAAAACATTAAAGGCTTTAAAATCAGTGCAGAATGGCGCCTTGGGTGAAATACTTTGGACCCGATCAAGAGAAGCTCATCCAGGTCCACATAGTGATTGGTTCTGGGATCCGGAGATGTCCGGAGGTGGTGCCATTGTTGATCTGGGGTGCCATTGCATAGAAATCGGACGCAATTATATCGGCAAAGATATTCGCCCTGTAGAAGCAATGTGCTGGGCAGCTACCCAAGTCAAACCCATCGAAGCCGAAGATAATGCGATTGGTTTGATTAAGTATGAAAATGGAGCCATTAGTCAATTTGAAGTCAGCTGGACATATCGGGGAGGAATGGACCTGCGCGATGAAGTTTCGGGGACCGAAGGAAATATTCGCACCGATCATTTTTTACGTACCGGATTTGAAATGTTTACTGATATTGGATTGGGAGGTTATGTCGCTGAGAAAGCTGAAAGCGATACTGGCTGGTTGTTTCCGGTGGGTGATGAAGTCAGTGAACTTGGCTATACCGATATGTTTACAGATATGTTTAACGCATTGGAACAGGGGATGGAGCCCATGGAAACCTTTTACGATGGCTATATTGTCAATGCGATTATGGACGCATGCTATAAATCCGCTGAAACCAAAAGTTGGGAGCCTATCGAATTGGACTTCTGGAAAGGAAAAACGGGTGCAGTTGAACAGAAAGTCCTAAAGTATTTTGATGAAAATCATTACCTAATTAAGGAAGAGATTTTGCCAGATGGAAGGAAAAAGGCTATTATTCGGAATAAAAATACTGGTAAGATCAGTGAGGAATTAATTTGAGTCTGGCCAATAAAAATATAGTCGTCATAGGAGGTACCACAGGGATGGGACTTTCCGCTGCGTTGAGCTTAACCAGACAAGGAGCCAAGGTGGTGGTCACGGGCCGCAATCTTGATTCGTGCAAGATCGCTGAGCAGAAATTGGCCGGCAATGGAATAGTCATCAGCCTCGATGCTACCATGCCTGGTTCGGCCCAGGAAGCCATTGATGTTTGTGAGTTAAACTGGGGTCCCCTCCATGGACTTTATCATGTAGCGGGCGGCAGTGGCAGGAGATTCGGCGACGGCCCACTGGATGAACTGACCCTGGAAGGATGGGAAACCACTTTTGATTTGAACCTTACGGCACTGATGCTTTCTAACCAAGCGGCTGTCCGGGCCTTTCTCAAACATCAGCAAGGGGGGGCCATATTGAATATGGGATCAGTATTAGGATTTTCGCCTTCCCCAAAATATTTTGCCACCCACGCCTATGCCGCAGCTAAATCGGCGGTAGTTGGGTTTTCCAAGTCTCTGGCTGCCTATTACGCCAAAGATAATATCCGGGTTAATGTACTAGCTCCCGGACTGGTTGAAACACCAATGGCTCAACGTGCGGCCAGGGACGAACAGATACAAAGATTTATCAAAACCAAACAACCACTGGATGGAGGAAGAATCGGACATCCTCACGATCTGGACGGGGCAGTATGCTTTCTACTTTCTGATTTATCAGCATTTGTGACCGGACAGGTTCTCTCGGTCGATGGTGGTTGGTGTCTAAGCGAAGGACAATTTTAAAATCGAAACGAACGATGTACATAGGAATAGATATCGGAGGAACAAATGTGAAAGGGGTCTTAATTGATGAAGACCGTATTGTTGAAAAAATCACCCGTGATACTCAAAGAAATGATGAAAATTGGCATGACTCCATTGCCCGGGTATATGAAGAGTTGAATCAATTAACCGAAGAGTCCATTATCAGTGTGGGCTTATCTGCTCCGGGAGTTGCTAATGAAGACAATCGGTGCATTGCTTTCATGCCAGAACGCTTTAAAGGTTTGGAAGGATTTGTTTGGGGCGATTTTTTGGGCACGGAAGTCCTGGTGCTTAATGACGCGCACGCCGCCTTGTGGGCAGAGGCAAAATGGGGTGTGGGTGCAGACGCTAAGAATATTGTCATGCTGACTTTGGGAACTGGTATTGGAGGAGGATTATTATTAAATGGAAAATTGCACCAGGGCTTCATGAAAAGAGCTGGTCACCTGGGTCATGTTTCGATCAATGCGAATGACAATGTTACCAGTATCACTGGTACACCGGGTAGTCTCGAGGATGCCATGGGCGAAATTTCTTTGCCGCATCGCTCGCAAAACAGGTATCAAATTACCCAAAAATTGGTAGAGCAATATAAGAAAGGAGACACCTGGGCGACTTATGTGTGGCTTAATTCAATTCGGATTTTATCGGTCAGTATCGTTTCCTTTTGCAATGCATTTAGTCCGGATATTGTGGTATTGGCCGGTGGTATTACCAAGGCCGGAGAAGATCTCTTAAATCCGCTGAATCAATTTTTAGATATTTATGAATGGAGGCCGGGAGGTAAGTCCACACCAATTAAAATTGCACGTTATGAAGATTATGCCGGAGCGATCGGTGCCGCACTTTATGCTCGTGATCATTGGGATATATAGAAACGTAATAAATGTCGACGATTAGCGATTACCTGGATAAGACGCAGGAAATTTTACAAACAGTAGGTAGGCAGGAAGCTTCAATCAAATCTGCGGCTTCTTGGTTTGCAGATAGTATTCTAGAAGGACGAATGGTACACGTCTTTGGCTCTGGGCACAGTCGGATTATGGTAGAGGAAATGTGGCCCAGATATGGATCTTTTCCAGGCTTTAACCCTATCGTCGAATTGTCTTTGACCTTTCATAACCTGGTGGTTGGTGCCAATGGTCAACGGCAGGCCATGTTTATGGAAAATGTATCGGGTCTCGCCGATCGTATTCTTCGAAATTTTGACCTTTCTGCACAGGATTCTGCGCTGGTCATTTCATCAAGTGGTGCTAATGTCGTTCCTATTGAAATGGCAGAAATATTTCAACGGCACAACATTAAAGTGGTTGCAATTGTGACCAAGAAGCATTTGGAGCTGTCTACAAGTAAAAGGCCAGACGGTAAAAAACTAGATGATTTTGCCGACCTGGTATTAGATACCGGTGCGCCTGCAGGAGATGCCATGGTGAAAATACCCGGTCTGGAAACACCGGTTTCTCCAGGCTCAACAATCGGAGGTGCCATTTTAGTCAATTGTCTTAAAGCAGAAGTAGCCAGATACCTTACGGAAGCAGGACAACCGCCTAAAGTTTTGAGTGCAGCCTGCACCGTAGGTCCGGAAAAAGCAGTGGCATTATTTGAAAGCGCATATGATGAGCAT
>JAGQWV010000149.1 GCA_020437045.1 Saprospiraceae bacterium
CCGAATTAGGTGCTAAATTGGTCGATCAAAGCAAGGAAAACAAAGAGCAGAACTCGGGTTCCAGCACTGCTAATGCCGAAACTCCAACACCCGCGGCCCCTAGCGATGACGAAGATGTGATGACTGTTCAACTCGTTACCTGGGGTGGATATGCTCCCGGATTGTATTTTAATGAGGGCGCCAGGCACAACGCCCGGTCCCGGTTTTTCAAAGAATATGGACTGAAGGTAGATTTTATCTTAAATGATAATTTGGAGACAGCCCTAAACGCCTGGGTCACCGATGACTATGATGTGTTGGTGCAAACAGCTGATGCCTTCCCCCTGTATACAGCTCCGGATGATATCAATAAATATCAGCCGAAAGCCTTTATGCAGGTAGACTGGTCGAGAGGTGGCGATGTCATCATAGCAAAACGAGGGATCAATAGTATAAATGACCTGAAGGGCAAGCGAGTAGCGGTTGCCGAACCAACACCCTCTCAAACCCTTTTAATCACCGCCCTGGAAGCGGCTGGTTTGTCTTACAACGATATCACAACAGTGGCATCTCCAGATGCTGTCGTTGCAGCAACAACCTTTAAAGGACCGGATGTTGATGCCGCGGTGGTATGGAGCCCATTCCATCTTGAGGCATTGAGGGAGATTGCCGGATCAAAAGTACTGGTGAGTACCAAGGAGCAATCCCATATCATTGGTGACATTATGTTTGCCAAGGAAGCCTATATTCAGAAAAACCGTGATAAAATCAATGCTTTCTATGAAGGGTGGATGAAGGCGGTAGCTGAATTGCAAATGAATGAAGGTAATCAGAAGAAAGCTGCAAAAATCCTTGGTGAGTTTCTTGGCTTTCCTGAGGCAGATGCCATGGGAGCCATGATGGATGTGCACTGGGCCAGCCAGGGAGATAATATGAATTTTTTTGGTCTTAACCCCAGTTATAAAGGGATGAAAGGCGCGGATCTTTATGAGAAAATGTCTAGGGTCTTTCACAGTTTGGGCCAGGCGGAGAAGGTGGCCCCACCATGGAGGAGTGTGATTTACAGCGGAGCGATATCTGCGGCAAACAGCAAATTAACCGGTCCGGCATACCGGGCGGAAGGTGCTCCTGAATTTTCCGCTCCTTCTGCCGCAGAAGCGGAAGCTCCGGCGTTGGCTACCAAACCAATTACGATCAATTTCAATACGGGCCAGTACACCCTGAGCGAAAATGCCAAGACCATCATCGATTTGCAACTGGCCGACATCGCGAAGACTTTTGCCAATTTGCGTGTCCGGATCGAAGGTAATACGGATAATACAGGATCTCGGGCGATGAATGTTGACCTTTCCAAGAAGCGGGCACAGGCAGTAGCCGATTATCTGGTGGCCACGTATGGCATGAATCGCAATCGCTTTGTAATCGTCGGAAACGGTCCGGATCATCCGGTTCCGGGATGTGAATCCAATAATTCGGAAGATTGCCGGGCTAAAAATCGAAGAACTGATTTTCAATTGATTGCATCGACGGAGGTCCAGTAGAAGAAATCTCTGAAATATAAGTGGATGTCGCTTCTCAAGTTAAATGGAAAATTAAGTAATCAGCAAGGTCTTCTGTTGGGTGTGGGAGGTTTTGCCCTCCTGTTTTTAGTTTGGTTCTTGATCACTGCTGGCGAACATCCACTGTTTCCTTCCTACATCTTGCCAAAACCGGGAAATGTGTTGAGTTCGTTCGGCTCTTTGTACAGGGACAACGACATTATCAGAAACACTTGCCTCAGCCTGGGCTTAAATCTGGCGGGATATCTGGAAGCCATTCTTATTGCTATCCCTCTGGGATTCTTAATCGGATTGATTCCTCTTCTGAAGGGTTTAACGCAGCGTCAAGTGGATGCGATCAGATATGTACCTTTGACAGCCGTCACCGGATTATTCATTGTATGGTTTGGTACATCGACGGCTATGAAAGTGCATTTTCTCGCCTTTGGTATTCTGATTTATCTCCTGCCGGTGGTAATGGTGAGAGTCAATGAGGTAGAAGATGTTTACTTGAAGACGGTATATACCCTTGGTGCCAGTAACTGGCAGACAGTTAAGACCGTTTATATACCTTCGGTGCTATCCCGTCTCACCGATGATATCCGCGTTTTGACAGCTATTTCCTGGACGTATATCATTGTGGCAGAAGGAATCGGTAGTACTGGAGGCATTGGTTCTCTAATTTGGCGTGCGGGTATTCGGCAGGGCCGCGTGGACAAGGTCTTTGCCATGTTGATTATCATTATGGTCATCGGTATCATTCAGGATAAGATTTTCATTTACCTGGATCGGGTTTTCTTTCCCCATAAATATCAGGATGATACCGACGTCAAATTGAAAGTTGGTGAAACTTCTACCGTTGATTTAATATGGAATTTTATCACCAGCATCGGGGTATGGATTATCATTGGAATTTATCTTTTACTTTTCATTGATAACCTGGTGCCGGTGTTGGGATCTCAAAAGATATTACCCTATTTATTTGGGGATACAACCTTCGCCATTCACTTGATCATGTGGTCCGTCATTGGCTTTCAGATCTACCATTATTTCCGAAAGAGACAGGATACTCTTCCTGCCAAAAAATCAGTCAATGGATAAAATAGGAGCAGGGGATCCGCGGTACGAGGATATTATCCAGTTGAAAAACATTTCCCAGAGTTATGATGGAGGTAAAAGTTGGATCATCCAGGATTTAAATCTGACTGTCGATGATAAGCCCGATCAGGGACAATTTGTAGTGATTCTTGGTATGTCAGGTAGTGGTAAATCTACGATCTTGCGATACATCGCTGGTTTGCAGAAACCCACTAAAGGAGAGGTACTGGTTCAGGGTAAACCGGTAGGAGATAGTAACCGGGTGAGCATGGTTTTTCAGCAATATTCTTCCCTGCCATGGATGACGGTACTCGACAATGTGGCGCTGGCCTTGCGCTATAAGGGTGTAGACCGGCAAGAGAGAAATGCCCGGGCTATGGAGATGATTGAAATGGTGGGATTAGCTGGTCACGAGAAAAAATACGCTCAATATCCTTCCCTTTCGGGTGGCCAATTGCAACGGGTAGCCATCGCCAGGAGTATTTTGGCGAATCCGAATATCCTTCTTATGGATGAACCCTTCGGAGCCCTTGACATTCGTACCCGTCTGCAGATGCAGGAGCTTTTGCTGGATATTTGGAATAAATTTCATAGCACCATCATTTTTGTGACCCACGATATTCGAGAGGCCGTTTATTTGGGTGATGAAATATATATTATGAAGTCGCAACCATCGCGATTTGTGGAGAATATCCACGTGGATCTTCCTTTGCATCGAGATATGGCGGTGAAGAGAGAACCACGCTACGAAGAGCTAGTCCGCGAAGTAGAAGATACCATGCTCAGGGTCGCCGATATGAAGTGACCAGGATGGTATCCTCAGGATCCGCCAAAACCACAATACATCCCATTCTTACCGGAAGAAAATTAGAGTAACTGATTGCTGGCGAGCATGCTATACACAATTATTTTTTCGTATTGGTAGAAATCATATTTTTACGGGCGTTATCGATGCTTTAGGCATCAAATGGTCAACTAAAACTAAAAGTCATTATGAAAAAAGTATTCTTTAGCATTTTTGTTTTTTGTTTGACGATTTCCTTATCGGAATTGTCAGCACAGATCAGCGTACCCGCAGCCAGTCCAGGGGCCACGGTATCTCAGAAAGTCGGATTAGTAGATGTAACTGTAGACTATTCCAGACCTGGAGTAAAAGGTCGAACCATCTTCGGTGACCTGGTCCCTTACGATAAGCCCTGGAGATTGGGAGCTAATGCCGCTACAAAAATCACGTTTAGTGATGAGGTGATGATCGGAGGAAAAACGCTGAAAGGAGGTGCCTATGCCATCCTGGCTACTCCGGGCCATTCCACTTGGAAAGTTATGTTTTATCCTTATACCTCAGGTGGTTTTGGGGCATACCTGCAGGACGGTGTAGAGCCCGCAGTTACGGTGACAGCCACACCTGCTTCGTTGGGTGATGTAATGATCGAAAATTTTCTGGTAAATTTTGATCAGCTTACCAATAACAGTGCAAACCTTTGGTTCATGTGGGATAAAACGGGTGTGCCTGTAGAAATCAAAGTAGAAACAGCCAAAGCAGTTCAAGCTAATATTGACAAAGTAATGGCCGGGCCATCTGCTGGTGACTATTATGCGGCTGCTTCCTACTATTTGTCAGAAGATAAGGAATTGGATCAGGCGCTCACCTGGGTAACCAAATCAATCGACATGGGCAATGAGATGTACTGGGTCTATCGTACCAAGGCATTGATCCAGGCAAAATTGGGAGACAAAAGTGCAGCCATTGATACCGCTAAGAAATCATTGGAGTTGGCTAAAAAAGCCGGTAATATGGACTACGTAAAATTGAATGAAGATTCTATTAAAGAGTGGATGATGTAAACCATCATCGATCCAATCAAAAACTATTCAATAAAAAGGTTCTTCCATCCGGAGGGGCCTTTTTTCTTTGGTGAATATATCAGAAACTTCTTTCCATGACCTTTCGTTTATTTAAGCAAATGATCGGGCAAACATTTAAATTGAAGTGAATTAAAAAGGGAAGGATATGCGTCTACGATATGTATTGGGAATTATGGTATTAGCTTTTACGTTGTCGCGTTGTCATTCTACAAAGACAATGAGTGATGATACTACGGCAGTCGCCAGTACCAAAAGCGATTTTAAAGGGCAACGCCAATTAATTGATTACTTGCGTCGCACTCCTGGTGTGGAAGTGAGGGGAGGCGGTAATAATGTCTTGGTTCTGGTGCGGGGTCCCAAATCGATATCCGGCAATAATAATCCGTTGTACGTAGTCGATGGTGTGATCATTGGTGATGATTATAATCAGGTAGCCTCCATGGCTGACCGGTTTGCTATTGAAAATGTGGTTGTTTTACCTCCTCCACGTTCGGCCAGATATGGTGCACGAGGTCAGAATGGAGTTATTGAGATAACGACCAGGAAAGAGTAGACGGAGGTTATCCGCTCTACCGGATGAAACGATTTCGGCTATACATCGCAGTATTAGGGCAAACGCCAGTCTATAGGTATCCTGCCCTGACTGAGCAGTAATTCGTTGGTCCGGCTAAAATGGTGATTATTAAAAAAGCGATTGCCGGCGAGGGGAGAAGGGTGCGCTGACTCCAGCACATGATGTTTCAGTTGGTCTATTAGGTTTGCTTTCGTTTGGGCAAATCTTCCCCAAAGTAAGAATACGATACCATCGCGTTGGTCAGAAATGCTTTTTATGACAGCATCGGTAAATTCTTGCCAACCAATTTTCTGGTGTGATCCTGCCCGGCCTCGCTCAACCGTCAACATAGCATTTAGTAAAAACACACCTTGCTCAGCCCAATAGGTAAGATCACCGTGCCCTGGTGGGGCGATACCAAGATCGTTATATATTTCTTTAAAAATATTTTTCAGGGACGGTGGTGGTGGTACTTCCCTAGGTACACTAAAACTTAATCCCATCGCTTGTCGGGGACCGTGATAAGGATCCTGTCCAAGAATGACAACTTTTACATTATTAAAAGGTGTAATATTGAATGCATTGAAAATCAGTGATCCAGGAGGATATATGATCTTGTTATTCTGTTTTTCCTGGATAAGGAATTGACGCACCTGCTGAAAGTACGGCTTGTCAAATTCGTCTTTCAGAACCGCTTTCCAACTCTCTTCAATTTGTACCTCTACCGGCATAAGCAAGGAGAATGTGCATGGTAAAAGCTTAAATATATGGATTAGCCCACAGACCATTGCTCATTTTCCAAAAATCGTCTAAATTTGCAGCGCCAGAAAAGCCAACAGGCAGGCCGAGGGTCCTATAGCTCAACTGGATAGAGCAGCTGCCTTCTAAGCAGCGGGTCG
>JAGQWV010000150.1 GCA_020437045.1 Saprospiraceae bacterium
ACTGGGAATTTATACGGGCGAGTTGATCAAAGATACCCCTTCACCAAGTGGCACCCGGGTGGTTTTGCAATTGGCGATTACGGGTATTATTTTAATAATTGTGGCGCAGATATGGAATTTGGTTTTTCCTATTAATAAAAATTTATGGACTAGTCCTTTTACGTTGCAGTGTGGTGGCATTAGCATGCTTTTGATGGCTTTGTTTTATTACATTATTGATATACGGGGCTATCATGGCTGGGCCTTCTTTTTTAAGGTTATCGGAATGAACTCTATCTTAATTTATCTTTCTGGACATTTCATAAATTGGTCATACACCACCAATGCTTTTTTCAAATGGTTGGGCCAGTTGGTTGGTGATCCCTACAATGTAGTCGTGATGGTCTTTTGTTTTCTGGCAGTCAAGTGGGCCTTTCTTTACTTTATGTATCGACAGAAAATTTTCCTGAGGGTATAGTTCTTTCTGGCCAGTAATACCCCTGGTTGCCAAGCCTGCAATTTCGTGTTACTGTTCTACGCTTAGACTGCAGCTCTGCAGTAGAAATTAATGTGGCTGACAAATCTGGATTCCGGTTCAGGTCTTCGAGTCATCTCTAGCAATTGTTTTTCCCGGGACCATATTAAAAGGATATGAAACCATAATGTAAGAGATGTGGTAAGGATCCTCTTAATATTGTGAGAAAAGAAATCATGTCAGTTCGTAATCTGATCCCGAAGGTTTGTTTGATTGTTCTGATCCTAAAAGCTGGAATTTCCTCTGGACAGGAGAAAATGGAAGTTGAAGGTGCTATCACTATTAAGGACGCTAAGACGGAAACTCCGGTTCAAGGTACCATTCGTTTCAATCCTAAGAACAATGATTTTGAGGGATGGAATGGATTGTTCTGGGCTTCATTGACCGGATTTCAATTTACAAATATCGGATCGGTCGTCGATGTGGATGGGAATACTTATCCGACGGTAAAGATCGGTAATCAAGAATGGATGGCGGAAAACCTACGCACTACCCGGTACCATGATGTCAGTCATTCCTCCATTCCATTGATCAGCAATAATATATCCTGGGTGCTCACTTATTCAGGTGCTTATTGTATTTATGATACTATTAGCTCAGGATATGATGCATATTTAAAAGAAAGGTTTGGATATCTCTACAATTGGTATGCCGTAGTGGATAGCCGCGGTCTTTGTCCTACTGGCTGGCACATTCCCAGTTCTTCGGACTGGAATACCTTATTTAATGCAGTGGGCGGATCTAGCCAGGCTGGTGGACGTCTGAAGGAATCAGGACTTAATCATTGGAATTCACCAAACTACGGAGCCACAAATAGTAGTGGATATACTGCACTTCCTGCTGGCGAGCGATTTGCAAGTACGGGTAGCTTTTTGAATATCGGAATTTATAGTCGCTGGTGGAGCATAAGTCTGAGTAATAATGAACCCCTTTTTTTCTATGTACTCTCCAATGATGAATTTGCATCCGGGAGTACCTCTGATAGGAGAACCGGTTATCCGGTGCGCTGTCTGAAGAATTGAATAAAATCAACTACTGTAATGTTTCTCTAAATGAAGATCATGATATCAAAGTGGAGGTGAAAGATCATGGCCAATGTCCAGTGGTTGGAATTTCCTCAAACAAAGCTTCGGGTATCAAAAAAAGATAGAGAAACATTTTTTAAAGGAAATCACAGAGTAAAAGAAAGCAGGTATTTTGGAATCAAAGTAGAAGAATCCGGAACTATTCTATAAGTAATTTTTTGCGGACAGCTCTATCATTGCAATAAAAAAGACAATGAAAAAATACAGCATACTATCCTGTTTTACCCTCATTACATTGTCAGTCTTCGGACAAAATGAATCCAAATTAATTATCGATGCAAGCCCGGATCAAACAAACCTGAACCCGCTGATCCGGGTTAGATCTTTTTTTGGAGCGGACCTGCTATCAATTACCTCAGGCAATCCCAGTACAACCTTTATGGGAAACCGGGCAGGAGAAGATAATACAACTGGCAGTGCAAATACTGGATGTGGATATGTTTCTTTGGGAAATATTAAAACGGGCAGCAACAATACCGGAGTAGGGGCCTACGCCCTGGCAAATAATCCAGATGGAAATCAAAATACCGCTGTTGGATCTGGGGCTATTACCCAGACAAATTTATCTTCCGTAAACACATCGGTCGGATATAGCGCAGGCTATTTGAGAAATTTTGGATGGAATAATGTACTGGTTGGTGCAAATACAGATGCAGATCAAAATGACCTTTTTAATATTATTGCCGTTGGTCAGGGTACATTACTCACCAGCAGTAGTACAGCGCGTTTTGGAAACTCTGCCACCGTTTCTTATGGAGGATGGGCTGACTGGACGAAAATCAGTGATGGTCGCTTCAAAAGGAATGTAAAGTCCAATGTGCCGGGCTTAGCATTAATTCTTAATCTCAGGCCAGTCACCTATCAACTTGATCTTAGCCAGATCAAATCTATCCTTCATGAAAACCGGGGAACCGCCCGGAGTGAGGACTTGGAGGAAGCGATAAATGATAAGGAAAAAATAGTACAAAGTGGATTTATCGCCCAGGAAGTTGAGAAAGTTGCCACTCAAATTCATTACGATTTTAGCGCCGTTGATACTCCCCAAAACGAGTCTGACTATTATGGTCTTAGATATGCAGAGTTTGTGGTACCATTGATAAAATCAGTACAAGAACTAAATCAGGCTTTAAATAGTCAAAATCTGAAACTGAAAAATGAGAGAGAGGCTCTCTACAAGAAACTCGAGCGATTGGAAAGACTACTGGGTGTAATAAATTAATGACCTTGTTTTTTAATACAAAATCAAATAAACCATGAAGATTATCATAAGTTTTATTGCCTTTTTGATGCCTCTTGTCATCCTCCAGGGACAAAATGAATCTAAATTGGTTATCGATGCAAGCCCGGACCAAACCAATAACAATCCGCTGATCCGATTAAGGAATAATCAAGGCATTGACCTCATGTGGATCCACTCTGACTACGTTACCAATACGTTTGCTGGCACGAATACTGGAGTGAAAAACATTCCTGACAATGGTGGAATATCCAATACGTTTATTGGCAGCGAGGTTGCTCCCAACAATACCTCTGGGGGCAATAATACCGGGGTGGGCTATGCTGCGATGAATCACAATATTACCGGATCATACAATACGGCCATAGGTTCGTTAGCATTACTTTCTACCACTGGATCACAATACAACACTGCCATAGGATACGCTGCAGGTAGACTTCACGATAATGGATATAATAATGTCTTCATCGGTGCGAATACAGATGTTGATGCATCGGGATTATATAATGTCATTGCCATGGGGCAAGGTACCGTTGTTACTGCTAGTAGTACTGCCAGGTTTGGCAATTCAGCTACCGGATCTTATGGAGGATGGGCCGACTGGAGCAATGTCAGTGATGGAAGATTTAAAAAGAATGTAACTGCTAATGTGGTGGGTTTGGCATTTATAATGAAATTAAATCCGGTGACGTATAATCTGGATGTTTCTGGACTTAGCGCAGCCCTAAATGAAAATCAGGGTCGGGAATGGGATCAACAGATGAAGCAAGCGATTGCTGATAAAGAGAAAGTGGTCCAATCTGGATTTATCGCTCAGGATGTCGAAAAGGTTGCCAAAGAAGTGGGGTACAATTTTAGTGGAGTGGATGCACCCAAAAATGACCACGACTTTTATGGTTTGCGTTATGCCGAATTTGTAGTGCCTCTAGTCAAAGCGGTACAGGAACTAAATGAAAAAATGCTGCTACAGAACATTCAGATCGAGGCAGAAAATAAGCAACTTGCTGATCGTCTGCAGAATCTGGAGAACATGGTTGGTATGGGCAAAGAAGTTTACTCCGGTAATAATTAAATGGTATTTAATAATCGGAGATGCTACACGGGATAAGGTACTACAACTTCCTATTCGAAAGACCGGTTGGTCTGTCGCTTGGTACGATAAATACTTTTGGAAAGCTGGAATGATATACAACCCCTGGTAATGTCTTTCCTGAATGTTACTAGAACGATAGGTTGCGAATTTGTTCTGGAAGTATAAGTTTCCCATGTGCGTTTTGTTTAAAATTTGAAGATTATGAAAGAGATATTATTGCTAACTTTTTTTTGCCTCTGCATGTGGATTTCTCAGGCTCAAATTCCAATCGGGTTACAAATAGATTCTCCTCAGGTGGTACTTTTTGGTGCGGATACGATGTGTTGTGGTTCCAGGATGATATGGTTTCCTGCCAAAAAGGCATTGTTTGCGGGAGAATTGCTTTGGCCTCCGGATTCGATTGGTCAGTTTTCATTTTCAGCAGGCAGGTCGATAGCCCCCGGGATGCTTTCCGGCTCCTTTGGGCAGTCACTGGTGACCGGAGATTATGCGTTTGCCACCGGAGGATCGGGCGCTGTTGGAAATTATAGCTTCGCTGCAGGTTCTTCTTCCGCGTTTGGATTTCAATCAGCAGCGCTGGGACTATCTGGAGCTGGTGGAAATAATTCATTTGCAGCAGGAGTTTCTTCTGCTACAGGGTTGGCAGCGAGTGCGCTGTGTAATGCTGTTGCGGATGGTGAGGTAAGCGCAGCTTTTAACAAAGCTAAAGCAGGATCTTATATGTGCACCGCAGTGGGGCGCTTTAATTTGGGGAACGGTAGCCCTACAGAGTATATTTCCACAGATCCGATTTTTGAGGTGGGAATTGGCAGCGATGAAAATAACCGCAAGAATGCTTTGACTATTCGTAAAGATGGGTTCGTCAGTTTAGGGAATCATCTGGGCTACACCAAATTGGCACTTTATGAATTCAATGGAGCAACATATGGTATGGGTGTCTTGGCCGGACAGTTCCGTTTTAATCTGGGAAACCCTCAGGCTCGTTACGCTTTTTTTAATCAACCAGGAGCAAGTGGCATAGAAATTTTTACCATTCAGGGAGACGGTACAGTAAAGGTGAATGGTACCACCGTGCATTCATCCGATATAAATAAAAAGGAGAAGATCATGTCAATCAGTTATTCGGATATTTTGAAAGGACTTGAAAATATTCCGATTACGGAATGGCAGTATAAAGGTCATAACGAAAGACATATTGGGCCTATGGCTCAGGATTTTTACCAGGCATTTGGTCTTGGAACTGACGAAAAATATATTGCCAGTATAGATGCAGATGGTATTGCATTGGCTGCTATAAAAGCTCTCCAGGAGGAAGTGCAAATGCTCAAAGCGGAATTACAGAAAGTAAAGGAGGAACTAAAGAATAAATAAACAAACTCTTCCGAATAAATTCATTAGATAGTCTTGACCACAGCAAAAAATTCCAGTTTCATGAAAGCAGTCAACATTATCATACTCCTATGTCTGATCACCATCAATAGTTTAGTGTTGGGACAGTCCATAGGGTTGCAAGTGGATTCCAGTCGAACCGTATTGTTTGGCAGGGACACCATGTGTTGTGGTGATCGTTTTCTATGGCTTGCCTCAAAAAAGGCAGCATTTATCGGTACGATGGCTTACCCCCAGGATACTATCGGTGAATATTCATTTTCAGTGGGTCGATCAAGGGCGGTTGGATATAAGACAGTGGCCTTTTCTGAATCTTTTGCAGAGGGTAATAGTAGTATGGCCATTGGAAATGCCCATTCAATTGGAAATTACAGTTTGGCCGGTGGACTTTCCACCACATATGGTGATCTTTCTGTGGCATTTGGAAACTCGATTGCCGGTGGCCATAACTCTTTGGCAGTTGGAAATTCATCTACCAATGCAGATTTTGCAGTTTCCTTTGGAATTTCACATGGCGAAGGTCAGCGAAGTGCTTCATTCAACCAAACTAGAGCAGATGCATACCTTTGTTCGACATTTGGCAGATATAATATCGGAGGTGGCAGTCCAACCGACTTTGTATCGACGGATCCTATCTTCGAGGTCGGAAACGGAGCCGATGATTTTCATCGAAATAATGCTTTTACGATTTATAAAGACGGATTAATCTCCCTTGGCAATACACTCGGTTATACTAAATTGGCTTTGTATAAATCCGGAGCCGCCAATTATGGGATGGGAGTAGTGTCAGGTCAGTTTCGGTTTAATA
>JAGQWV010000151.1 GCA_020437045.1 Saprospiraceae bacterium
CTGGAAGAGGCTCTGGAATTATTCAAATTGCCAATGGTATTGGGAGAACTAGAAGGTAAAGAAGTCTCCGTGAATACGGGTCGATATGGCCCTTACATCAAATATGGCGAAGACTTCATTTCCCTCGGCCGTAGAACAGACCCCTTTGAGGTTGATTTTGATCAGGCTAAAGAATTTATCAATGCTAAAAAGGAAGCAGACAAGCCTCTTGGTACATACAAAGGCTTGCCGATCACCAAAGGAAAGGGTCGTTTTGGACCGTTTTTAAAGTGGAATGATCTTTACGTAAATATTCCCCGAAAATTTAATCCCGATTCGATCAGCCTGGATGAATGCTTTGAACTCATAGAGGCAAAAGTAAAGAAGGAAGCGAATAGGTACATAATGAAGTGGGACGAGGATAAATTATCGGTGGAAAATGGTCGATGGGGACCTTACATTCGTTATGGCAAGAAAAATTTTAAACTCCTGAAAAAGGAAGATGGTAGCAAATATGAAGATGAAGAGCTTCAGGAACTAAGCAAAGAAGACATCTTTAAAATGATTGAAGAGCAAGCTCCAGGAACGATAAAGAAAAAAGCTGCTAAAAAATAAATCACAGTACCAGTAGATTCCCGGTAATTACTTTATCAAATGGATGATCGATTGAGCGGCTCGGGTAGAGGCTCCCGGAGCACCAAGTTTCGCTCTCAATTCTTGGTAGCCACGCTCCAAGTATGATTTTCCTTCTTCACTGAGAATAAAATTAAGTTCTCGTTTTAAATTTTCCGGTTGGAGATCATTTTGAATCAATTCCTTCACCAGGGTGTGATCCAGAATAAGATTGACCAGGCTTATATATTTCACCTTTATTAATCTCTTTGCCAACACATAGGTTAGCCATGCTCCGCGAAAACAAACCACCTGGGGTACGTTCATCAAAGCCGTTTCTAATGTTGCAGTTCCGGAAGCCACCAAAGCCGCATTGGCATTCGATAAAACTTGACTGGTATCGTTATAAATAACAGTGACTCCATTCATCTTATCAGCAATGGCATAGGTATCTTTAGGGAGTGAAGAGACTGCGGCCACCACAAATTGATAGTCTGGAAAATCTGGCACAATAGACAACATCAGGGACAAATGTTTGAAGACTTCCTGCCGGCGACTGCCTGGTAATAAGGCGATGACTGGTTTATCACTCAGTCCATATTTTTCCTGAAGGCTCTGCTCTGCATCCAGCGTGGGTAGATGATCCAATAAAGGATGTCCCACATACTGAACTTCAAAATTATATTGCCGGTAAAAATCGGGCTCAAAGGGAAGGATCACCAACATGAGGTCAACCACCCGCTTTAGAATCTTTGCCCTGCCTGCTTTCCAAGCCCATATCTGTGGTGATATATAATACACTACTTTGGCTTTAATCCCTACTTTTTTTGCCCACTCAGCGATCCGAATATTGAATCCGGGATAATCTATAAGGATTAAAATATCGGGTTGAAAACCTAAAATATCTGACTTGCAGGATTTTAAGAAACCAAGAATAGTGGGAAGATTACGAATTACTTCAGCAAACCCCATAAATGCTGTGTCACGATAGTGCATAACCTGTTCCCCACCAACAGCAGCCATCCGATCTCCTCCCCAAAATCGAAATCTGGCATCTTTATCATATTCGGCCAGTGCCTTCATCAGATTGGCACCATGGATATCTCCCGAAGCCTCGCCGGCAATTAGGTAATATCTCATTTGCTAAAGCACAGATGCGCCAAAAAAATAGAGCCACACAGCCACCAAAATCACTGTAGGAAAGACCATTCCCCGCATAGCATTGCCCATATTTTGGGTATTAAAAACCTGCAAAGGAAGCATATTTAGACAAAGTCCTACCAGGGCTGATGTACGCTGACGAAAATCCATTGCGACACGTCCAGGTTCCAGCCATCCCATAGTTTCCATACTGTTGAATAAACTAAGGAGAATAAAATACCAGAAGATGGGGAATAAAAATCCAACCAGGATTCCAAACCAGATCTTATCGTATTTCTGAAACTTTGATGATCTCATATGTTGATCTTTTCGAAGTCTTTCAAACTTTGCATTGCCCGATAGTGGGTAAGATCATGCATCGAAGGTACAAGAGATATATACCCCTCCTCCAGTGCTTTCAAATCACTGTCTTCCTCCTTACTTCCATTTTCAAACCGGCCGGTCAACCAGTAGTAGTGTTTTCCCCGGGGATCAGTACCCTGCTGAAAATCCTCCACCCAACGGGCATCTGCCTGCTTACAGACCTTAATGCCTTTGATATTACCAGTTGGAATATTGACGTTTAGTAACCTAGTTTCTCCCAAACCATGCTCCAGAGTTTGTTGACATATCTGGTGTATGAATGGCAGACCAGGTGAAAAGTCAGCATCGAAGGAGTAGTCCAACAAGGAAAACCCGATGGAATTAACCCCTTCCAGTGATGCTTCCATCGCTGCCGAGAGAGTCCCGGAATAAATGATGTTTATGGAAGCATTGGATCCATGATTTATACCGGAAACACAAAGGTCGAATGTACGGTTGCTTCCAATTACATTCATTGCCAACTTTACACAGTCTACCGGAGTACCCGAACACTCATAGGCCTTGATAGGACCAAAAGCTTCCACTTCATTAATACGCAACGGCTGATCAATGGTAATCGCATGCCCCTTGCCTGACTGCGGACTATCAGGCGCCACCACAATGACCTCACCCAAAGCCTTAACAGCATCAACTAATGCAGCCAACCCAGGGGCTAAGATCCCATCGTCATTGGTTACCAGGATCAGTGGTTTATCCATGTTAAGATATTATAGAAATCAAATATACATTAAACCGCTAAGAATAGGTCTCCGGATCTATTGGCTAAAGGAAAATGCCGTTTACAATTTGATAAATCGACCCAAATGCGACTCGTTGCCCCCATGTACTACCAGGTAATAAACGCCAGGATTTAAGAAGGACACATCAAGAACATCGTGTAGCTTTTTGGATTCCAATATGATTCGTCCTCCTTGATCAAAAATCTTCAGATCAAAATCCTGAACGAAATCATCTAATTCGAATTTCAGGTAATCTTCGACCGGATTAGGCGAGATGGCCAGTTTATTGAAATGTTGGTCTTTAGTATCTACTCCGAGGACACCATTTAATCCTTCCTGGGTGAGGTCGAAAGTCATAATTGATTTGGCATGAGTTCCAGCAATCAATGTATTCTGGTCAGGATTATATTCCAGATCGAAAACCGGAATAATGGGCATATTACTTCCCAAGCGAATCCAATGTATTCCGGCATCCAGCGTAAAGTAAACACCCCCATCTGTAGCTGCAAAAAGAACCTGGTCATTGTGATTTTCCAAAACAAACACATCATTGATGGGCAATGACGGCAAATCTCCACTGATATCGGTCCAGCTCCCACCTTGGTCATCAGAGCGATGAATATGTGGCAATTCCTCTCCTGCCTTATAACCGGAATGGGTAACGTAAACCACAGACTCCAATTCCGAAGAATGAACAACAGAAGTGATATAGCGATCTGGCAAACCAGCATCTGCTTTTTCCCATTTTTGACCAAGATCAAGGGTACGATAAAGGTTCCCATCTCCAGTACCGGCAAAAAGTACCTGATCATTCATCGGCGACTCTTCCATTGCAGTGATATTGCTGGTAGCGTCAAGAAGCACTACCGGGTCTGTCAGTTTATCACTAATAGCCACAAAATTTTCATCGGCCCCGGAAGAATTCCGGTATACCCGATCCGTGCCATAGTACAAGACATCAGGATTAAAATGACTCATTATCACCGGTGCATCCCAATTAATATTATCAGAACCATCAATTCCTTTTGTTGCTCTCTCAAAAGTTTTACCACCATCCCGGGTAACCGATAGACCGCCCAATTGAGTTTCTACATAAAATAAATTTGGATCATCAGGATGGAAAATGGTACGAAAGCCATCTCCGTCAAAATACTGTACCCATTGGTCGAGCGTAGATACATTTCCAAAAGAACTGCCATTATCCTGGGCACCTCCATAATATCGATCAGGAAAATGAGGATTGTAAACGACCCTATACATTTGGGTAGTGGGAATGTCCTCGATATCAAGCCAGGACGAGGCATTATCGACAGAG
>JAGQWV010000152.1 GCA_020437045.1 Saprospiraceae bacterium
AAATCCGCGACAACTTGGAAGCAAAATAGCCGGAAAAGTTCCCCTCGCCTCACGAATCCTCTTTTGAATACATATTATGGGTGGTTGATTGCTGGTGGCGGCTAGTACCTGGGAGAATTGCGTTCTTCGCCACCCTGGTGGCTGATTGCTAATTCCTTTGGGGGTGATTCATGAAGGCGAATGCCCGCATGGGTGTTAAGTGCAGCTTTTTGGTAGTAAAGTAAAATCCGATTTCCAAGTGGGCAGTAATCCACCGGTGGTAACGGGAATTGGGATAGCAATGGACAGGGTATTGGTTACGGGCGGGGCAGGGTTTATTGGCAGTTGCTTTGTGCAGTATCTGCTGGGGAGAGACTCTGCCCGCCAAATTTTAGTACTGGATAAGCTCACCTATGCCGGACACTTGTGCTCACTACGTTCTGTGGCTTCGCACCCCAGTTTTGAGTTTGTAAAAGGGGACATCGCAGATCGCCCACTATTAAATGACCTATTCACCCGCTTTGCTCCCTCGGCGGTGATTCATTTTGCTGTTGAGTCGCACGTGGATCGTTCGATAGATGCTCCACTGGATTTCGTCATGACAAACGTTGTAGGGACGGCCCAGTTGCTGGAGGCTACACGGGGCTATTGGGACAGTTTGCCCCCAAATCGTCAATCGACTTTTCGCTTCCTACACTGCTCAACTGACGAAGTATTCGGTTCGCTCAATTCCAACGGATTGTTTACTGAGCAATCCGTTTACGCTCCGAATTCTCCCTATTCGGCTTCCAAGGCCGCGTCGGATCATTTCGTCAGAGCCTACTGTCAAACGTATGGCCTACCAGTGCTGACCACACATTGTGCAAACAACTTTGGCCCTTTTCAGTATCCGGAAAAATTAATTCCGCTGATGATCCTCAATGCCATCGATGAGCGCAGCTTGCCAATTTATGGCGATGGCCAGCATATTCGGGATTGGCTTTATGTGTGGGACCACTGCACAGCCCTTGAAAGTGTTTTGTTTCGAGGCAGGGCAGGGGAAAGCTACAATATCGGCAGCCAAAATGAGCGGTCTAATCTGGAGGTCGTGCATGCTGTCTGTGACGCTCTGGAATCACTGGCTCCCGAGCTTTTCCATCGGCCTCTCAAGGATTTGATCGTTCACGTTGAGGACCGTCCAGGCCATGATCGTCGGTACGGAATTGACGCGACGAAAATACGTTCCGAATTAGGCTGGGAGCCCGCTTTTTCCTTCGAAACTGCTCTAAGAGAAACGGTGGCTTGGTATTTGCAGAACCGCGACTGGGTTGAAGAGGTTACCCGAGGTAATTTTGATCGCCAACGATTAGGAGTCCCAATTCGAAACCAAACTGGGACTCCCAAGAGTACTTGGTAATCAAGATTGTCTTGGCAGGCGGAATCAGAGAATCTGCCAAATCGCTGACGTCCTTAGACCTTTTCTGGAGTGGGGTGCACCCACGGTTCGCGGTAAGGACGCGCCAACATTGCGTTGGCTTCATCATCACCGACTACACGATGTATTGCAGGATCCCATTCCAGCGTTCGTCCTAGCTTCATAGCGAGATTTGCTAATATGCAGCTGACCGAAGAAATGTGGCCCTGTTCAATGTCAGCTACAGGCCGACCACGGTTTTCAATGGCTGCTAACCAATCGAGCATGTGACCGCGGACCGCTGGTGCAACGTGTCGTTCGAGATCCTTTTCAGTCTTATCTTCGGGGTACTGTTCCAGTTCCATGACGACGTCCCCGTGAATCTTGTCCCCTCGTCCAGCGGGGATGAAGTCATAGCTGTTGACGCTGAGCTTCAGTGTTCCCTTGTCGCCGTACAAGGTGGCTGCCCAAGGATAATCAGGATCGGGGGATGTACCCCAGCTACGATGATTCCAGACGACGTTTAGATTATCGAATTCAAACATCGCGGTTTGCGTATCGGTGATATTGGCTCGACTTGCTTTATCTACAAAGATCCCTCCGCTACTAGTGACGCGTTGGGGCCAACCCAGGTCGAGCATCCAGCGCACCATGTCAAGCATATGCACGCACATGTCTCCTACGATGCCATTGCCGTACTCCATGAAGGCTCGCCACGAACGGGGGTGAACCAAAGGGTTATAAGGACGCATCGGAGCCGGCCCCGTCCACATATCATAATCAAGATAGTCCGGTACGGGCTGTGGATCTGGTTTTACCATCCCTCGCATGTGATAATAGCAGCACATATCCACATGTGAAACTTTACCCAATAATCCAGCATCAACGATCTTTTTCTTTGCGTCAACCAGATGCGGAGTGCTCCTTCTCTGGGTGCCAATCTGGACGGTCTTTCCATATTTGCGTGCCGCGGCTAGTATGGCTTCACCTTCTATTACGTCTACACTGATAGGTTTTTGCAGGAACACATGAGCACCGGCCTTGATCGCATCAATAGCTTGAAGCGCATGCCAATGATCAGGAGTTCCAATGATTACTATGTCAAACTCATGTTGTGCCAACATTTTTCGATAGTCATTATATTTCTGGGGTACTTTCCCTGATTTCTGACGCTTGCTAACTAATTCAGCAGCCTCATCCAGGAGTTCACGATCGACATCGCATAGAGCCAATACTTCTACATTGGCAACCTGCATCAGGCGAAAAAGGTCACTCTTACCATACCAACCCGTACCAATTAGACCAACTTTACGGATTTTTTCATTAAACAAAGTTTCCAGACCTCGCGCTCCCAAGGTGGAGTATGCCATAAAGGCGGTACTGCTCTTTAAAAAATTTCTGCGATTGATATTGAAATTATACATGATGTCTCTGGTTGATATTCAATTAGCCATAAAATTATACCTTTATCGCTCATTTTTTAACAGCTTGTCCATATGAGTTCGGCGCATTTTGAAAAAGTGCAGGAAATGATCAAGGAAATTGATGCTCAAATGCCGAGGACGGCTGATGAGCTAGAACAATTTCGCGTTCGTTATTTAGGAGCAAAAAATCAAATAAAACCTTTGTTTGCCATGATGAAAGACGTGGCACCAGAGGAGCGAAAAAACTTCGGTCTCTTGCTTAACGAAGCAAAGCAGAAAGCGGAAACAATATTTTCCGAGAGTCAGGACCAACTCAAAACGCAAAGCAACAACAAGGACAAACGTTTTGATACGACGGCTCCTGGCTTACCACTTCCTTTAGGAGCCAGACACCCGGTGAGCATCGTTCTTAACCAAATTATTGACATATTTAGGAGGATAGGATTTACGGTTGTTGAAAACCGTGAGATTGAGGATGAATGGCACAATTTTACAGCATTAAATACCCCGGATGATCATCCAGCCCGGGATATGACGGACACTTACTATCTGAAGAATGATCTGACGAGAATGTTGCGATCGCAGACATCTACGGTGCAGGTTCATGAGATGGAGTCGAAAAAACCGCCAATTCGAATAATATCTCCCGGAAGGGTGTATCGTAATGAAACAATATCTGCCCGGGCTCATGCACAGTTCCATCAAGTGGAAGGTCTTTATGTAGATAAAGACGTTTCCTTTGCAGATATGAAGCAGGTGATCAAACATTTTGCTCGCGAACTGTATGGTGACGATGTGCGGATTCGATTGCGGCCGTCTTATTTCCCTTTTACGGAGCCCAGTGCTGAGGTTGATGTCTATTGGGGGCTAAACAGTGAGGAAGACTACCGGATGACCAAAGGAACGGGGTGGTTGGAAATTATGGGTTGTGGCATGGTGGATCCTAATGTATTGGAGATGTGTGGTATTGACCCAAAAATGTATACCGGATTTGCTTTTGGTATGGGCATCGAACGTCAGGCCATGCGTAAGTATAAAATCAATGACATTCGAATGTTATTCGAGAATGATATTCGGTTTCTTAGTCAATTTTCCAGCGCTCATTAATCAGAATTGCTTGCTATGAAACCGAGCATACCGAAAGGTACACGAGACTATTCGCCTTCCCAGGTTCGTCGACAAAATTTTATTTTCAATACCATACGTACTGTCTTTGAAAAGTATGGATATCAGCCGATAGAAACGCCTGTAATGGAGAATTTGGACACATTACTGGGAAAGTATGGTGATGAGGGTGATAAGCTGCTTTTTAAAGTATTGAACAATGGTGATTTTCTTGCAAAGGCAGATCTTGCTGCTTTAGATCGTCGGGATAGTAATGCAGTGGTGAGTAGTATTTCCAAACGAGGATTGAGGTATGATCTGACCGTGCCCTTTGCCCGTTATGTGGTCATGCATCAGCATGAGATTCAGTTTCCATTTAAGCGTTACCAGATTCAACCCGTATGGAGGGCTGATCGACCTCAAAAGGGTCGCTATCAGGAATTTTATCAGTGTGATGCTGATGCGGTGGGATCAGATTCCCTAATGTTTGAGGCAGAATACCTACTGATGATCGATGAGGTCTTTAATGCACTGGGGCTTTCCGTCGAAATTAAAATCAACAACAGGAAGATTCTGGCCGGTATTGCTGAAATCGCTGGAATTGCGGAGCAAATGGTAGCCATGACCGTCGCTGTTGACAAACTTGATAAAATTGGTTGGGACGGGGTGACTAATGAATTGGTTAAAAATGGAATTTCCGAACCCCAGGTAGAGCAATTAAAGTCGTTGTACGAATGCAAGGACTTCCAAAGTTTACAGGAGGCGCTGTCTGATTCGGACATTGGATTGACCGGGGTAAAAGAGATTAAGGAAGTATTTGAATACCTCAAATCGATCACCTTGAAACAAACGGTAATATTTGATCCTACATTGGCAAGAGGGCTGAGTTACTATACGGGGTGTATTTTTGAAGTAAAATCCAGGGAGGTGGAAATTGGCAGCATTCTAGGCGGTGGCAGGTATGCTAATCTGACAGGAGTATTTGGAATGCCAGGAGTCTCCGGGGTAGGAATTTCTTTCGGAGTTGCTCGTATTTTTGATGTAATGCAGGAACTTGGACGTTTTCCCGATCAAATCGATCAGCCGATTAAATTGATGCTGATAGCTTTGGATCAGCAGTGTCATTTAGCCTCTTTTGGCCTTCTTCGCCAACTTAGACAAAACCATATCGTAGCCCACCTCTATCCCGAACCGGCCAAGTTGAAAAAACAGATGAAGTATGCAGATACTGCAGGCACACCTTATGTTTTGTTGATAGGAAGCGAAGAGGTTCAGCAAAAGAGATATACATTAAAACATATGAAATCTGGTGATCAGTGGCAATTATCATTGGAGGAAATAATTGAGAAGTTGAAACCTTAAATATGCCGATAAGAAGACGGACCCTTCAGCAAATTCAGCATTCTTTGAGACAGGGTGAATTAACCTGTTTAGATCTTGTCCGATCCTATCTCGACAAAATTGCCGGACAGCAGGATCTAAATGCATATGTCGAAGTTTTTGACGATGAAGCGCTCAAGAGAGCCGAAGAACTCGACTTGATTTTTAAATCGGGAGAAAGACCCATGGGAGCTTTGTGGGGAGCAGTATTTAGTATCAAAGATGTCATATCAATCTCCGGTCATCAATTAACAGCCGGTAGCAAAATACTTGAGGGATATAAGGCATTGTACAGTGCCACCGCAGTAGAGAGGATACTTCTTCAGGATGCGATCATCATCGGAAGAGTGAATTGCGATGAGTTTGCGATGGGTTCTGATAACGAGACCTCCGTTTATGGACCGGTTAAGAATGCATTAGATCCTACAAGAATTCCCGGAGGATCTTCCGGGGGTTCAGCAGTATCCGTGCAATCGGGTACCTGTTTGCTCTCCCTGGGGTCAGATACCGGTGGATCGGTCAGGCAGCCAGCTTCTTTTTGTGATTTAATTGGATTTAAGCCTAGCTATGGCAGGATTAGCCGACATGGGTTGATTGCCTATGGTAGCTCTTTTGATCAGATTGGGATCATCGGGTACGACATGGATGCGATCAAGCTTTCCTATGAAATCATGCAGGGGCCAGATGATTTTGATGGCACTTTGATACCATCGAATCAAAAGTCTTCGATTCTACCAGATGCGGGACCCAAACTAAGAATAGCTTATATCAGTGATGCGCTCACACACGATGGGCTTCACCCGGAGATAGCTCGCTCTTTCGAAAGTTTTACTGAGTTGCTCAAAACAGAAGGTCACGAGGTCACGACTGTAGCTTTTGATCTTCTGGAGTACCTCATCCCCTGTTATTATGTATTAACCGCAGCAGAGGCATCAAGTAATCTTTCCCGCTACGATGGAATTCGATATGGCTACCGGGCAGCAGATCTAAAGCAATTAGATGAGATGTATACGAAGAGTCGCACCGAGGGGTTCGGCTCGGAAGTAAAACGACGTATTTTATTGGGAACCTTTGTACTTAGTGTAGGTTATTATGATGCCTACTTTGCCAAAGCTCAAAAGATTCGAAGGTTGATCAAAGAACAATTTGAATCCTGGACGAGTCAATTTGATGCCATAATATTGCCGATGACCCCTACCACGGCCTGGAAGATAGGAAGTGGAAAGAGTCCGGTAGAAATTTATCTGGCAGATATTTATTCCGTATTGGCCAATTTGGTTGGTGCAGCGGCGATGTCAATTCCACTAGGTTATGATGATGAGAAATTACCTTTTGGTTTGCAGATACTTTCGGCGACTTATGCAGAAGATCGCTTATTTTTTATCGCCGATCACATGCGAAACCTTCAACAAAGGCGTTAATAAACTGGTTTTAAATAATTAATCAAGTACGCTAACATATACCAACTTTTAGTTATGTTTACTTTTTAATTTTCGTGGCATTATTGTCAATTGGCATGGTTTATGCATTAATTTTTTTCCTAATGCGTAAACTTTTGTCAGTAAGATGGTAACCCGAAAAATGAAAACCGCAAATTGTCCCATGATTAAAGTACCAGCATTGCTGCAAGCATGGCTTGTATTTTTTATCGTTCTCTTTAGTCAAAGCCTTTGGGCTAATTTTATCCCTGATGCAGCTGCATTGACGGCACTCAATGTATTAGTGGATGATGTTGATGATGAGAATGTAGCCAAATACATTGATGCTTTTCTCAAGCATCCCGAAACCACAGAAGAGTTGCTCAGTCGTGGTAATATATACCTGCCCTTGATTGAAAAAGAACTCACCATACAAGGACTCCCTTCGGCGTTGAAAGTATTGCCTCTGATTGAATCGAGATTTGATCCACTGGCTGTTTCAAGAGTAGGAGCAGCCGGTCTATGGCAATTTATGATACCGACGGCAAGGGAATTGGGTTTGCGGATCAACTCACTTTTGGATGAGCGTCGGGATCCGGCTAAAGCGACAAGAGCTGCATTATCCTACATTCAATTTCTCTATTCCAAATACGAAGACTGGTCATTGGTCTTTGCTGCCTATAATTCGGGTCCGGGCACGGTCAATAAGGCTATCCGGATGGCTGGTGGTAGCAAGGATTTTGAGTCGATTAAAGGTTTTTTACCTAAACAAACTCAGCAGTATATTCCAAAGTATTTGGCGGCACAATATATTGTGGAGTATTACCGGGATCTCGGTTTGAAACCTTCCTATCCCGATCTGGACATGCAATGGACTTCTTCCATACACATGACCCACAGTATGAAATTGAAAGACATATCTAAAGTGGTACAGATTCCAGTCGAGATTATCATGTCTCTAAATCCCAGCCTTAATAAAGAGTATGTTCCTCAATTGGCCCAGGGCTATGATCTTGTACTGCCAAAACGAGTGATACCAGGGTTTCAATACTATTTGGATACCAAGGAACCAGCCGAGCTAAACCTGGTATACCGGACCATGGAAATGATGGTCGATCATAAACAGTCCATTTTTGAACTGGCAGGAAATCTGAAGGTCGATCCATATCTGTTAAGAGCCTGGAATGAATTAAAAGGAGAGGTCATTCAGGCAGGAGATCGCATTATCATTCACGAGCTCTATGATCCGTCCCAAGTTTTTGCTGAGGAAGTTAAATTAGTACCCTTTGCTAAAAAACAGGAATCAGTGTCACTATTGCCAGCCCAAATTGATTATCAGCGTATGCTCTACCAGTTCTTTCTTCGGGAAAAAGAAAGACAAGAAGAGATCCTAAGTTGGCAATTACATCAAATGTAATTTTTTTACTTTCTGGTAAGTTTTGTTCAGTAGATATCTGCTGTAGGTTGAGATCCTGCAGTTGATTTTTCTATTTTAGGTAGCTTCGCGAAAGTGAATTCTAGATCTGCTATGAAAGGAATAGGCCCGGGACGAATCCCAGGCCTATCAACCAAACCCTAACCCCATGAACATGAATTGTTGTTCTACACTTGAGGTAGAACTTATATATTTTGAATACTACCTTTCGGTTGGTAATCCATTATTAATGTCGCCTTCGATAACATTGGAAGAGTAAATCTTTGAGTCAATCGACACTTCCTGATAATCCCAATTATTATCTAATTGTTGTATGCCTCACCTTTTCCTATTAACGCAGACCTTCCAGATTCCGTTCAAAATGCACTTTTGTCGACTTTTTCCTTGCGTGTACCACGTTAAATTTTAACACTTTTCAAAGGTAGAAACGAATGGAATATCATTAAGTTCATGAATTTTGAAAATAGCGTGTTAATGATTTCTTAAGAGACATCTATGGCTTTTTTTACCTTCTCTTTCTTGACCAAAGTGATGGTCAGAACTCCGTCAGAGAGGTGAGCATCAATGCTACTTTCGTCAATATCCTCTCCCAGGAAATATGATTTCTTAAAATTCTTTACTAAGAATTCCTGTAGCCTTAATTGACTTTGCATCTGATCATTTTCCTCGGTATTGATGGTGCCTTCAACCCATAAAGTGTGATCATTGAGATTTACCGAGATTTCTTCTTTTTTATATCCGGGTAAAGCTAACCTCACCTCAAATTTTTCAGGAAACTCTACGATATTGGTTCTTACTGGAGCTTGAGAATTTACTCTTGCTTTTGATTGAGTCCTGACGGTAGGACGGGCTAATACTAGATTCATCTTTATAGCTTTTGATTATTATTGAAAAACTTTCGCTAGAGGCTTAATCAATTGTTGTTCCACCTGCGAATTTCGGCCATGATGCCATAACTGAAGAATGTTTAGTGTCATAATGGCATAGAATCGTAAAAACGTAATGCCAATATGGCATTGTTGGTTGACTCTGATCTTAGTGTTTTTCCAAACAAAAGACCGCAGAATATCCGATGGTGTCGGTTGTACCCCGTTTGATCTCCATCAATTAGCATAGGGAATAGCTAACTCTTTTAAAATACTGATTACGGATAGGGTTCAGAATTGGGTATCTACAAGATGATTGTATTTTGGAATCGTGACAGCATACCAATGATATTTCTCACCATCAGTTAAAGCTTGCGTATGGTGCCCAAATATGTACAGGCTATTGCTCGATAGTTGAATTTTTCGACACTTTATCTAATAACAATGTATCAATAAGATCCTCATTCATTTTCTCACTTATATCACTGGTCAACTTGCTTACCAGTTTTACCTGAGGATATTTTTCGTAATGAAATGTATTTATTAGATACTGTGGATCATCCCAACCAGGTCTGACCACTGTATTCCAAAAATAATCAACAATTAGGACATTGTGCTTAGCAAATATTTTTTTGTCAAAAGGAAACTTACGGATAGTTTTATCGCTTTCCAGATTTCCTGGATTTTGAAGCACTAGATAAAATTCAATATTTTTTCCATTGGCGGGCTCTACTATGACCTCTCTTTGACTATACAAAAAAAATATGCCCACAATGGTGATTATGATTAATTCATAGATGC
Source organism: Saprospiraceae bacterium (assembly GCA_020437045.1). Taxonomy (GTDB): domain Bacteria; phylum Bacteroidota; class Bacteroidia; order Chitinophagales; family Saprospiraceae; genus JABDMH01. Next base: position 9,801 of record JAGQWV010000152.1, read on the forward strand.
TTAATTTAATCGGAGAGATTTTAGTCCGCAGGGCAATCATCCTGTCTATGACTATAGCGATCATTGACAGGAGTATCGCCGGTATGTGAACAAATGCTATATAAATGCCTTTTCCGCTTTCCCAGGAGGTAAAAAAAATGGAATACAGTGCAATTAATATAGTTAATATACCCAGAGCAAAAAGCAACGTAGGTTTTTTTAAAAATCTTTTCATTAGATTTAAATAGATCACGAATGTGAATGCGTCGAGAAGATAAATGAAAAACACCAAACGCAGGATGCTGTCGAGAGGATTTTTTAGGAGTTACAAGGGCCAGTAATGAAGATCCTGGATGGAGGTTGATACTTGCAGGGCACAGCATAAGAAACATTCTGTCCGACGTAAAAGATGTTGGATTTTTGCAAATGGAATATGTATACGAAGTGCATAACAAAAAAAAAGTCCCGTCAATTAGAGACAGGACTTAGAAAATTTTAGCGCCCCCTCTTGGGCTCGAACCACCCCGAAAATCGGGGACGGATTAATCCCGCTCACGCAGCGGTACCGCTCTATTGGAGGGAGGAGCATTTTCTGATGAGGGCATCGACGGCCTCCTGATCGTTAATGAGGTTTAGGATATAACTTCGGCTTTTTTCTTTTTTAATAAATATATCGTTCAGCACAGATGGCCGACCTTTTATCGGGGAAAGGAATAGATTTTCACCATTTTCCAAGGCGATGTTTGGCGGTGAATCCAGTGGAATTTAATTCATTATGGAATTGAAGTCGTAGCTCGACATTTAGCGGACTGTCCGACGTAAAAGATGTTGGATTTTTGCGAATGGAGTATGTATACGAAGTGCATAACAAAAAAAAGTCCCGTCAATGAGAGACAGGACTGAGAAAATTTTAGCGCCCCCTCTTGGGCTCGAACCA
>JAGQWV010000153.1 GCA_020437045.1 Saprospiraceae bacterium
AAATACGATGCCAGTATACATAATCCCGAAATAGCAGGTCTTGATTGGAAGGACCTCACGGATGAAGAGAAATCCACCGTCCCCCCCGTTTTGCTAGTGATTGATCGGGAGTTTATCAAGGAGGTTGGCTGGAAAGAAATACATCATTTGTTGAGCCAGGATTATCCCATAAAATTAATATTAATGGATGATCTTGCCCCCGATCGATATAGTGCTCTCACTGAGTATTCCACATTATTTGCCGGATTTCTTAGTGCCTTACTTCTTAAAAATGCCTATATATTTTCCGGCGGATTGCACGATGTGGATCATTTATACGATGGATTGATGGAAGGTTTACATGGTAATTCACCCGCGTTATTTCATATTCATGTTACCAATTTCGAACAGCATACTCGCCCTTCTTCAGATCTTGCTAGTTACAGTCGTTTAGCGTCTGACTCGCGGACACTTCCACTCCTTAAATACAATCCCCTCAGAAAAAGTGATTTTCTCCGTGGCGCTATTCAGTTAGAAAATAATAAAGTTATCGATGAGGATAGTGTAAATATGGAAATGGAACTTACCGATGGAACCAAGGTGAATTATCCCTTGACCTGGGCAGATTGGGCGTATACGCAAAAGCAATGGCATGAAGCCTTTGTTGAATTGGATAGGGGAGAAAACTGGCGTTTCATACCCGAATTTTTGGCATTGACTCCAGTAGAACGAAAGGAGGTTCATCCGGTTATTCTTCGCTGGGATGAAAGTGGTGTGAAGTACTATCGTCCATCTTTGGATATTTTGAAAATCTGTGAGATCATTATTGATCAATGGCGCACCCTGCAGGAATTGTCCGGATTGCTGTTTGAGTTTCCTCAAAAACTCCAAAGAGATATGGAAAATAAAATACGTCAGCAATTTGACGGGGAGGCTGAAAAACTGGAGGAAGCATATACAGTAAAATTGGCAGCACAGCGGCATGACGCGATGAATGTGGTAAAAAACCAATTGAAAGAGCGTCTCATCATGCTTTCGAAAATGACCAAAAATCAGTTGGAAAACTGACGCATGAGTAATCAAATGACATATGGTGAGGGTACTCTAACGTTCCGGCATGGAGTTCATCCGGAAGAATACAAAGAACTGAGCAATCACAAGAAGATTCAGCGAATACCTTTTGTTGAAGAATATGTGCTTCCTCTAGGGCAACATATCGGTGCACCTTCAAAAGCGCTGGTCCGAAAAGGAGAGGAGGTCAGAAGAGGTCAAAAAATAGCCGCATCCGTCGGTTTTGTTTCGGTGGCACTCCACAGTCCGGTAGATGGGACAGTGACTGATGTTGGGCTGGTCGATAATCCTAAAGGGGAAATGGTGCCTGGTGTCCGGATAAAAACAGATCCTTACAGTAGTCAACAGTTGGAAGAACGTCCGGTAGACTTCGAATCCCTGGACATCAAAGGATTTATCACGGCTATTCAGCAGGCCGGCATTGTGGGTTTGGGTGGGGCAGCCTTTCCCTCTCACGTCAAGTTTGCCCTTCCTGAGGACAAGAGTTGTCGATATATTATGCTCAATGGTTGCGAGTGCGAACCTTTTTTAACGGCTGATCATCGAACGATGCTGGAGCATGCCCGGGAGGTCATTGACGGTATTTTAATTATTCAGCATTTTTTAAAAGCACAAAAGGCTTTTATCGCTGTCGAAGCCAATAAACCCGATGCTATTGAGGCACTGAGGTTGCATGCATCGAATAATGCTTTTCCAGTGGAGGTAGTGCCATTACAGGTCAAATATCCTCAGGGAGCAGAAAAAATGATGATCACTGCCATTTTAGGCCAGGAAGTGCCGACCGGTAAATTGCCGATAGATCTTGGTGTCCTGGTGGTGAATGTAGGAACGAGCAAGGCGATTTCAGACTATTTCCGGAAGGGTATTCCTTTATTCGAACGGATATTGACCGTAACGGGAACAGCCATTAATAATCCGGCCAATTTGTTGGTGCCCATAGGCACTCCGATGAGGGAAGTTATTAATGCTTGTGGTGGCGTGACTGATGACGCGGCCAGGATCTTATTGGGCGGTCCTATGATGGGGGCGGTGCAAAAGAGTCTGGATGTTCCGGTGGTTAAGGGTACTTCCGGTTTGCTCGTCCTGGGCAATGCGGAAATCCAGGATTTTCAGGAGTACAGCTGTATACGCTGCGGTCGCTGTTTGCAGGCTTGTCCACTATTTCTCAACCCGGCGCGAATGGGCCTGCTGGCAAAAAAAGGACTTTGGGATGATATGGAGGACCTGCATGTTATGGACTGTTTTGAATGCGGTAGCTGTTCCTTTGTATGTCCGTCCGGAATTCCCCTGGTGCAGAGTTTTAGAGTGGCAAAGGGTATTCTTCGCGAAAAGTCATTAAGGGAAAGATCATTACGAGAAAGTAAAGCAGAAGGGAAAGAATCATGAGCGTGCAGAAAGTACAGATGGAGATTTCTACAGCACCTTTCCTAAAGGATGTTGCCACTACGCCTAAAATTATGTGGCTGGTTATTTACACGTTGATTCCCATTTTATTGGTTTCGGTCTATTATTTTGGAATTAGTGCCCTGTTGATCTCGCTTACTGCCGTTTTATCATGTGTTTTTACCGAATGGCTCTTCAATTTTTCGAACGACCCAATTAAAACGCTGAAAGATGGTAGTGCTATTATCACTGGTCTTTTGTTGGCCTTGACACTACCTCCCGGATTTCCATTATGGATGGTTTTTATCGGAGGAGTCGTTGCCATCGGTATGGGCAAATCAATGTGGGGCGGATTGGGTCAAAATATATTTAATCCTGCCTTATTGGGCCGCGCTTTTCTTCAGGCTGCCTTTCCTACGGCAATTACTACCTGGTCTTCACCCGGTGGATCTTTTCTTTCATTAAAGGGGACCAATACTGCATTACCTTTTTTTCAAGGCCAAAATATCGATGCCTTTTCGGGAGCAACCCCGTTGGCACAAATGAAATTTCAGCATATCGGCACCGATACATTGGCATTGCTCATGGGCAATACGGGTGGGTCACTGGGAGAAACTTGTGGTCTTTTACTGATATTGTCCGGTATTTATTTGTTGGCAAAAAAAATAATAAACTGGAGAATACCGGTTTCCATATTATTGACTGTAGTAGTTATTTCCGGAATTTTCTATCTAATTGACCGGCAAATCTATCCCACCCCGTTATTTATGCTTTTGTCCGGTGGGTTATTACTGGGTACTGTGTATATGGCTACCGATTTGGTGACCTCTCCACTGACTCCGAAAGGAATCTGGATTTATGGTGTCGGTATTGGCGTCCTGGTTGTATTAATTCGCATTTGGGGTGGCCTGCCGGAGGGCGTCATGTATGCGATCTTATTGATGAATGCCGCAACGCCTTTAATAAATCGATATGCTAAGATCAGGACGTATGGTCATCTAAAATAATGGCATCAAAAAATAAAGAGAAATTTAAAACCGCTTATAAACCATTGAATTAACAAAGTAGTGAATAAAAATTTAGTAGCGATCGAATCAGAGCAGGAGCCATCTCCCTTCAGGTTGGTCTCAGCACTGGGCATTGCCGGTTTGATTTCCGGGATTATTTTGGTAGCTACTTATGTCTATACAAATCCTCTGATCATTGCCAATAAGGAGACCGCCATGCAGGAAGCCATTTTCCGGGTCTTGCCAGGATGTACCGACTATCAGACACTGATATTGGCAGGAAATAAGCTGGTGCCATATGAAGCTCCCCGTGAGGGTGAACAACATAAGCAGGAAGATAAATTAATTTATTCCGGATTTAATGAGCAAAAGAAATTCATCGGTTTTGCCATTCCCGGTAGTGAACCTGGATTTCAGGATATAATTACCGCGATTTTTGGGTATGATGCTACAAAGGAAATAATCATTGGCTTCGAAATACTGGACAGTAAAGAGACTCCGGGACTGGGGGATAAGATATTTAAGGACCAGGATTTTCAAATGAATTTTAAAAATCTTTCGGTCCTTCCGGAAATGATGGCTGTTAAGAAAGGTGAAAGGAAGAATCCCAATGAAGTTGAAGCAATCACTGGCGCTACGATTTCATCGAAAGCAGTGGTTAAATTGCTTAATAATACCATGGATTTTTGGAAGGTGCCGGTGGCGAATTATATTAAGGAAGGTAAATACCCAATAAGTAATGAGTGAACAATCAGTATCAGGGAGAGCATCGCAGGAATTTCTAAAGGGGCTTTGGGAGTCAAATCCAGTTTTTGTCGCCGTGCTGGGCATGTGCCCCACCCTGG
>JAGQWV010000154.1:0-4607 GCA_020437045.1 Saprospiraceae bacterium
CTGGTAATGTTCTTGAGAATTCGTATTGCCAAAGAAAAACTATTATTCAATAAGACAGCGTGGCACTTTTTCAGCAGAACTAAAAACCCAGGATTGGATATCTTTTCTTATAGGGCATATTTCCTGGAAATAGGATTGTTTTTTTCTCTTGTAATCATTTATATTTTGTTTCAATGGACTATCGAGGGCAGTCAATTGGGCATCCTGCACGAAACGGATTTTAACGAAGAAATACCCGAAATGCAGGTTGTTCGGACTGTGTTTTACGAAGATGTGAAACAAATAGCTAAACCTAAGCTGAGACCAAAAGATATCATACTGATTGAGGAAATCAGCGATGAAATTTCCCTTGAATTATTAGATGAACGTATTGAAGAGACGGAAGGACTGGTCAAAAGGACTGCCAATAATTCGCGATTTATCTTGCCACCGGCTCCTCCGGTACCTGAGCTTGAGGAACCGGAAATTCCGGTATGGTTCGCTGAACAGATGCCACGGTTTCCTGGATGCGAAGATTTACAATTAACAGACGAAGAATTGAGAATATGTGCAGACAAGGCCCTGCTCCAGTTCGTGAATAGTCATATAAAATATCCGGTTGTGGCTCGGGAAAACGGTATCGAAGGTACAGTGGTAATACGATTTGTTGTAAACAAAGATGGTTCGATTACAAATATTGCTATTCTTCGTGATATCGCCGGAGACTGTGGCCTGGAAGCACAGCGCGTGGTGCAATTGATGCATGATCTTAAAATCAAATGGATACCTGGTCGCCAGGGAGGCCGCAATGTACCGGTTCAATTTAGTTTGCCGGTGAAATTTCAACTACAACAAAATTGATTAGAAAATGATGTGCTTAATTACAGATGCACTTTTCCCCAGAAGTTATTTAAATATCATTTACAAAGTCTATGTGAATTTTTTTTTCAAATAAAAACACCTTGATTATACAATTATTCAACCTCGACCTTGACCGGACGTAACGGATCCGCACCAAAGGTACCTTCAAGCTGTTTTAAATAACTACTGGACTTTACTTTTTCAAGACGATATCTTGCATCATTAAGTCGAGCACGGACATCTAGTTTTTCTGCGGTCTCTGCAAAGTTTTTCTTATCCAGAAAATCTTCTAAATATTCAATGTTTTTGGCGTAGAGGTCGATATCTCTTTGTTGCTTGATATACAGGCGGTCTTTATACCACTTACTGCTCAAGACAAACTCACGGGTAAACATTTTCCGGATATCGGGATGATGACGGTCCTGACCTTCAAAATGACCATCGATCATAATTCGAACCAATGCTTGCAATGGAGGGCAAAGAGATTCATAAGTACCATCACGTAGATATCCTTCTGCCACTCGTTTTTGGGTAAGAGACAGATTTTCGATAGAAGCTACAAAAGTATCTAAATCTTGCAGTTCAGGAGCAAGCATATCGTCGGTTAATACGGCATCGGGATTGCTGAAGATGCGTCCAAGAAAGTGATGGACAAATTTTCTGGTGATACGGTATCCTAAGAGGCTCGCATTGATAGTTTGACCTTTATATTGTATATCTTCTACTTTTTCCAGGTACTCATGGGTAATTAAATATTTGGGATCACGCTCCTGTACGGACATGCGACACCAAATTTCGGGTATTAGGAGACTGATGTCATGATCTACCCGGTATTTTGGTCCAATATATCCGGCAGCTGAAGAGAATCCGGCATAGTCCGTGAGGATATAAGAAAGAAATGCGTTGTTGAGATCACTGGCAGGAAGTAAGGAATTAAACGGGCCTTTGGTCAGTGCTCCCTCCGAGCCAAATCCGGTGGTCGATGGTGATTTTCCGGTGATGCTGGCAATAAAATCAATAAATAATTCTGGTAGTTCCTGATAGTGGATAGGATTATAGACAGCTAATGGTGGTACATTGTTGGCAGGTTCGGCTGGGTTATTTCTGCGACCGGGTAAAACGGCATTGACAGGAAGGTACAGAGGGGATTCTGCCGGTATTTGGCGGTTGAGCCGGGTTCGGATTTCGGCAATGTAGCGCTCATCCGGATGAACCAGGTCGGGTCTTGTTTGTAAGTAGCGCGGATTTTTCGTAGGCCTTCCATTTACGATTCTAGGTTCGCTTGGAACCACTAAATAACGGGGCTTATCACTCTTCAGAAAGTTATCAATTAAATCTTTTACCGGCTCTGTGTAATCTTCGAAACCGATAGTGTCCTCCTTAATTTTTAAAACCTGGGCACGTGTAAGTGGTTCGAAATTAGAGATGAATGAATGCGGACTGGAGAGGTCCAGTTCTGCCTGCCGATCATAGCCCTTGTGGATACAATCATCAGGTCGCTGAAATAGCCGGGCTTCACAGTTTTTAACCAGTTTGACGCTTGGGTTTTGATAGTCAGGATTCAGATATTTTAGATTCTTGGAGCTTAATACGATCGATGCGGTGATGTCATCCTCAAATTGGACCTTCTGTGCTGCAGCGAAATCTTTGCGTAGTTGGAAAATCCTCCAGGAATTATCCGGATCTCTCCCAACGCGCAAATAGAAAGATTGTAGCTTTCGATTATTAAATTTTAGTTCATTACCAGGTCTGCCATTAATCCGGTCTACGGAAAAATATGCACGCCAATTTTCACCCCACTCCTGGTCATAATTTCTCTTTATGATATAGATAAGATCTTTTATCCGTTGTGGAATGGAAGCGAGCCATTCATTGTATTCCTGAGAATAATCGGTAGAAGGTGTCAAAAGTTTAATTACGGATCCCAACGACCGGTCTGAACTCAAAATAGGTCTTGATGGTCGGGGATCGGCGAAAGGGCGGCTCCATCGAGAAGAGAAGTTTTTATTCAATATTTCATCAACAGCCTCGAAGTCTTTTCTAATATCAGCAACTATGACAGAGCCCTCAATCATTGCATCCTGTATCGATTTTGATATTTCTGATTTGCCACCTCCGGACACCGTACAAGGTTTATGACATAATGTGCCTTCGGCTATCGTTCCTATGAGTCTCCATTTTGATCCTTCAATGTGTTTTTTCATTTCCACCTTAAAGCCGGAAGGCAGCACATAGTGTTTATACGGAAGGAGTTTGATACTTCGATCCAAACCTTTGGATTCCCATCGAATAGTCTGCCCAATCAGTTTGAAATGGGCATTTTCAGGGAGATAGTAGATATGAGAATATTTCTTATCGATACCGTACCCTTCCACTTGCAGATCCATAATGTCCCGGTACTTTTCCAGGACTTCATTGAATGTCATATCATTGGCCCGAAGTCCTTCATCGCGCTGAAATTCTTCACCCAGATCATAACTGGGAAATGCAATCGCTCCTCCTGCATGTTCTTCTTCACAAAGTCCAAAAAGGTTTGCTGAATAGCTGATTTGTGTTTTGACTTCCTTCTTACAATAACCGTAGTAATTGTCTGCAATTAATGTGACAATAACACCACGCTCATCTCTCGCAGTGATTTTGAAGGCTCCGCCATCATTATACCGTTCATTCGGGTCGCGCCAGCACATGTCTTCTTTTCGCTGTCGCTCCGTAGCATCATCATAGTGAGGTAATCCCAGGTCTTTTTTTCGCAGATTAATTAGATGGGGTGCCAGGATTACACAACCGGTGTGACCGGTCCAACCTTCGACGTCCAGTGCAGCATCATTTTCTGGAAGGTGTGGATCTCCGGCATTTCCAAAAATCGATTCCACAAAATCGAGGTTACTGATTAGGCTTCCGGGAGCAAAAAATCGGATTTCCATCGATTTCTCCTTCATGACCCCGGGCACTTCCGGTACGACAATCGGACGCAGTAGTAAGCCAACAAATAGATTTGCCTTTTCCTTTTGGTGTGCGGTAAATGGTAAAGTCAGCAACTCCTTGGGAGGATCAAGGGCAGCTTCAAGAAGCCGGGCAAATGTTATTTTGGGTACTGCTTTTTTATCGTCGGGAATGGGTAAACCTCCTTCACAAACGTGAAAGACTCCTTTTGTCGTCCGCCTGTCTTCTTTAGGATTGTGCAAAATGCCCTGGGCAGTGCGATACGACTTAACGATGTCGGTCTCATACTTATCAGCATCGGGGGGTATCGACAGGATTCTGGCAAGACCATGCCGGTCCAACAGGAAGGGGTGTTCAGGCAAGAATATTTTGTCGGAAGCGGTTACCTCCCGTAGATAGTCATGAAGAAATGCTTGTATTCGACTTCCGATAGGAGAGAGGTGGCTGGATAATAATCTTGCCTTCTCCTTATAGTTATTGAGTAAGGGTCTGGCAATATCCAGCAGCTGCGAAACTTCTCCTACATCGGAATCATGATAACCTAATGCGGCTAGCTTTAGGTAGATATATTGTATAACCTTCGCTTCATCTATAGAGTGGTCGGCACTGTCAATACCAGGCCCGAATGTGCGGCACACAGTCATAATTTTATAATTAAAATGATTGGGTACCATTCGCCATCTTATCCATAGAGCAAAATGAAATTGCTTAAGTACCCGGTTTTCAAAAACTTCCCTCGTTTTGAAAGCAGAGAAGTACAAAACTACACAGGATCTGGCAAACCTCCTAGAAACTTTCCATTGCCTACCTGAATGTTGTCAAAT
>JAGQWV010000154.1:4618-11844 GCA_020437045.1 Saprospiraceae bacterium
GTGGGCAGTGATCCCGGTCATAAGTTTGGAGCATAATAACTCACAATTTAGTAGTTGATGGAGTGTAGAATCTCATTTTTTTCTATGACCTTTTTTTGAAAAAAAACCATGCAAATACAAGAAAAAATCATGCACGTGAAAGATATTATGAGTGCCCCGGTGACGAGTTGTACCATAGATTCTAACGTTGGAAGAGTAAGGGACCTCATGTATCTTAAGGGCTTTAGTGCTCTGCCAGTGGTAGAGGTTCATGAAGATGAGATCAAGATTAAAGGGATAGTCACCTATCGAGATGTGGCTGGGGTTTATGATGACAATATATCAGTCCGGCAGGTGATGACTCAAAGAGTCTGGGTAATTCCTCCTCACACCAACGTGAAAACAGCTGCTGACCTCATGCGTAAAAAGGAAATTCATCATTTGGTCGTTGTAGATCAGGGAAGAATTGTTGGGCTCCTTTCCTCAGCCGATTTTGTAGAGTTAGTATCGAAGTTTCAACTTTGCTAAATAGAGTGCCCATCCGCATTTAATAAAAGTATTTGAATTGTATTATCTTTTCAACGATGATACAAAACACATCTTTAGACACTTTTCTGGAGCAAATTGATCTTAATTTAATCGGGAGTATAGGTGTTTTATGCAATCAGACTGCTTTCTCATTTAACAAAAGAAGGTATTTGCTGCAGCTCTTGCATGATCGAGGAGTATTGAAGAAAGCATTCATCCCTGAACATGGTTTATTTGCCGAATTACAAGATCAGGAACATCTCGACATTACAGAATTATATAACGATTTTCTTCCCGGCATTCCATTTTTTTCGCTTTATCAATCCGATAAAGAAAACTCCCTCCAGGTGCCGGCAGATGAGTTGATGAATCTGGATGCCCTGGTCATTGATTTACAAGATGTAGGGAGTCGATATTACACTTATTTATCAACCCTTAATTATCTATTTAAAACGGTTGCAAAACAATTTCCTGAACTTCCGATCTTTATCCTTGATCGTAAAAATCCCTCAGGAAGACAAATAGAAGGAAGTGTCATGCCATCCGATTATACTTCCTTTGTTGGATTAGAAGGATTGCCCCATCGACATGGTTTGACTATCGGAGAGATGGCGACCTATTTTAGCACTTCCACAGGTCATAATCTAAAGATAAAGGTGATCGATGGTGAAAATTATCAAGAACTTCCTATTGCTCCGTCACCTAATATTCCTGAGTTAGAAACATGTTTGCTATACCCAGGACAGTGTTTGGTGGAAGGTACCATATTAAGTGAAGGGAGGGGAACTACAAAGCCTTTTCAGTTGATAGGAGCTCCATTTCTGAATTGGAGCGATTTAACGCATATTGGTCACAAAATGGAAGAAGCAATTAAACCCTATGATTTTATAAATCGAGGAGTAATATTGCGTCCGCTTATTTTTATACCCAAGTTTCATAAGTGGACAGATCAGCATTGTTTCGGGTTTCAATTGCATCTTACTGGTCTGCCCTTTCATAGCCTTTTGTATAGCGCTATTTTACTTAGAATTATTTCCGAAATAAAATTCGATCGAGATATTTGGCGTAAAGGTAGTTACGAATATGGAAATGTTCGAACAGCTATAGAATTATTGGCCGGAGATAGAGAATTGTTATATTTTCTACAGGGTAAAGTGGAACTTAGGCATTTGGTGTCGCACTTTGCAGAGACGGAAAATGAATGGATTACTACGGTCAAAAATTATTTTGGAAATTCTTTACCAGTATATTCATTAATAAAATGAACTAGGGGACCGTTGAAATACTCAGTTTGAAGCTGAAGCCGTAAATCGTTGTTTTTTGATGAAGAGCTGGTGCAAGCGAAGTCAATTTGTGTTTCGATTTGACTGTTACAGCCCACCAGATCAAAATTTGAGCAGGTGAAGATTAAATATACGGCAATCGTTTAATGAGGTTGTCTTTAAATGACCTTCCTATGGTGATTGCTTTATTGCCTATAAATACTTGTGTGTCTGTTATCTTGTCGATTTTTTCAATGTTGATAATAAAGGATCGGTGAATTCTTATATACGATCATCTTTGATTTTTTCTTCCAGGGCCTTTAGCGTGTTAGATAAGGTATATTTAGCTTCGTGAGTACATACCTTGCAGTAACTGCGATCCGCTTCCAGATATTCAATTTCTTCCAGCAATATTTTCAACATAGCATCTTTATGACGAATAAAGATTCGATCACTCATAATAATCGTTCTATTATCCCGCGCAGTTGTGTTATCTGATTTTTCGAATAATCTCTCGATCACTAATTTAAGGGATCTTTCCAAATCTATTTTTTTAATCGGTTTGGAAATGAAAGCAAAAGGTTTGGTCGTTTTCGCACGTTCAAAATTATAATCGTCCGAATTGGCTGTTAAATAAATGATGGGTATATCATGTTCGGTTAGAATGCTTTTTGCGGCTTCAATGCCATCAATTTCACTTCTCAAATTTATATCCAATAACAGGATGTCAGGTGGATTGTCTCTGCAGTAATCGATAGCTTCTTTGCCGGAAGGAATGATTCCGGCCACAGAATAACCCATTTGTTCGATATACATGGATATCTTGGCGGCAATAATCATTTCATCTTCAACAATTAATATTTTAATCTGCCTTACCATGGAGAATGTTTACTTTTTTAAATAGAAATGTAATGGTTGTTCCATTACTGATATTTTCAGTGATGGTACCTTCCAGTTGCCTGGTCAATAGTTGTATGAGGTTAGTGCCAAATCCTGTACCTGAAGATGCAACGGAATTATTTTTCCCGATTCCATTATCGTGATAAAGCAGTTTTAGAAAGCCACTTTCCTGTACTTCTAATCCAATTTGAATAATTCCTTGTCTGTTATCTGGGAAAGCATGTTTAATAGCATTGGTAAGAAGTTCATTGGTAATTAATCCAATTGGTATGGCCGTGTCTATATCGATTTCCAATTCTTCCATTTCACAAACAAATTGCAAGTGATCTTGCACATTGAAAGAATCACTGATGCTTGCTATCAAATGTAACAGATATTCCTTCATGTCAATAGAACCAAGGTTATTGCTTTGGTAAAGTTTCTGATGAACGATACCGATGGATTGGACGCGGTTTTGACTCGCCAACATTACATTTTGAATTTCTGGATTGTCAATTTTTGAAAGTTGCAATTCGAGCAAACTCACGACAATTTCCAGATTGTTTTTTACCCGGTGATGTATTTCCTTGAGCAAAATTTCCTTATCGGTATTTCGTTGATCCAGTTCTCTATTCTTCTCTTCCAGATCCTTGTTGAGATACGCTAGTTCTTGATTTCTGGTTTTATTATGGTGATAGTTATAATAAATAATGATTAGGACTGTAATCAGAAGAATGACAAATCCCCAACTGGCAAATTGGAGTTTACGTTGTTGTTTAAGTTTAGTCTCCTGGTCAGTGATGGTCGCTTCCTTTTGTGCGACATCAAATTCGGTCTGGAGCTCTGATATTCTTCGGTCTGCTTCGGCTGTAAAAAACCGGTTTCGATGATTGTCATAATTCTGAAATGCGGCAAATGCCTGGGTATAGTTGTTGCAGGATGCATGAGCCTTAGCAAGTTCGAAATAGACCAGTTGGAGGTAAAAATCATCTCCAAAATTGTCTGTAGCCACCCGCAGGCAGGTATTTAGACTTTGAATGGCGTCCTGACAATTATTTTCCAGATTTTGCAGTTTACCTACCGATAGCCAACTGCGCATCAACAAAAAATTATTATGTAGAATGCTTGCATATTTAATCGCTTCCTTTGACGCAGAGGTGGCTTGAGCGTATTCCTTGGTTTCCATAAAAAGGTCGGTCAACGATATGTAGGTATCGCTGAGATTATTATAGAATCCGTATTTAAGAGATATTTCATTTGAACGATCGAAATACAACAGCGCCTGATCAAATTTTTTTTCTGCGAGGTATATGTTACCCACCACATAAAAGGTAAAACTGTAATCCAAATCCAGAATGCCTCTTTGCTGAAATATACTTAGCGAGCGTAGACCGTGCGTAAGCGCTTCCCTCATTTTGCCCTGTTTCCAGAATAGATTGCTTAGATCACTGTGTGCAAGTGCCATACCTTTCTGGTCGTTAAATTCGGTCGCCAGATCAAGTGAAATAGCAACTTGATCACCTGCCTCTGCCAGTAGACCTCTACGTTCTTTTACATATCCTAGTTGGGTATGAAGGAAAGGAAGATCTCGCGGTGATACCTTACTTTTTGCCTGGTTTAGCACTATTTCGGCACTATCCAATTGTTCATTGCGTAGTAGAATGGCACCCAACGTGATCAGGAGTCGTCCTTCCCACAATTGATTACCGGTCTTTCTGGCTATGTCCAATCCGGTATGCGTCCAAACAAACGCTGAATCAAGATTGCGAATGTGCCAATAGTAACCTAAATCATTGACCAGATAAAGTTTCAGCGTGTCAACCTCTGCCTCGTTGAAACCTCTTTCCAATTTTTGTAGAAAAGAAGTGTCAGCCTCGTCGGTATCTACAAATAAATGGGTTCCCGGTCTGCCACTGGTAAAAGAGGCGGGTTGGCTAAAGAGTGGTTGAAAAGCTACAAGCAGTATTAGGACCGGCCTGAGAATCTTGACAAGGGTGGTAAAGAGATCATATTTTAATGCATTTACAATCAACCTGCCTATTGCTTTTTTGAGACTCATCAAGATAGCAATATTTAGAACATAGATGTAAAACCTGGGTGCCGGCACGTTTTGTTTTACATAAAGAATTAGGAGGCTTGTTTCGATCCGTCCAACACCTTAGAGCCAAAATGCGTTATATTTGGACAAACACACAGCTGATAGATGAAATATTTGAGAATACTGTTGTTTTTGGCTTTCCTTGCTGGCGCAAAGACCGGGATATCCCAGACCTCGCGTTTGGCTATGCAATATTTTGAGACCGGAGAGTTTGAAAAAGCCGCTTCCCTTTTTAAAGAGTTATACGAAAAAGACCCTCGGAGTACTTTTTACTTTGATAAATATATCGAAAGCCTGCTGGCCATGGAAGATTTTGATGAAAGTGAGAAAGTGGTTAAGGCAAGGTTGAAAAAAGAACCACAAAACCTGGCATTGTATGTTACCCAGGGAAAAATTCTGGAAGCACAATTCAAGGATGATGAGGCAGAGAAGCTATATGAAGAAGCCATTAAGAAGATGCCCACGGACCGCCTGGAAGTGGTGAAACTGGGTAATGAATTTGTCAATATGAACAAATTTGATCTTGCGATCAAAACTTACGAGCGTGGATCAAAATTGTTGAAAGATGATATTATCTTTTCTTACAACCTGGGAGATCTCTACCGCCGCAAACATGATACGGAAAAGATGATCCATTATTTTCTCAATGCCATGGAAAATGAGACATCGCGCATTGATAATGTCAAACTTTTGTTGGAACGTTATCTATCTGGTGATGACTGGAAAGAACTGCAAGAACAACTCTATGAAAGACTACAGACAAACCAGGAAAATATATTGTATTCTGAATTATTGAGCTGGGTGTTTATTCAAAACAAGGACTACAAAAACGCCTTTCGGCAAGTGAAAGCCCTTGACCGGCGCCTGAGAGAGAATGGAGCTCGCGTCTATGATCTAGCTAATATGGCCGTCAATGCTAAGGAATATGATGTAGCCATTAGTGCATTCGATTATTTGGTATCCAGTAAAGATCCTTCATCCTCCATCTATTTGGATGCCAAGCGGGAACTTCTATATACCAAGCGAAGAAAAATCACAGAAGCTTTCGAACACAACCGGGAAGATTTCCTCGCCCTGGTCAATGAATACGAAGAATTTCTCAATGAATTTGGCCGGAATAAAAATACAGCCAATATGATTTTGGATCTGGCGTCCATATATGCCTTTTACCTGGATAGTCTGGAGACGGCTATTTCGCTTCTTGAAGAAATGGTGGCACTTCCGGGTCTGAATCAATATCTCAAAGCAACCGGAAAGATTCAACTTGCCGACTATTATCTGATGCATGGTGATCGTTGGGAATCAACCCTTTTGTATTCTCAGGTTGATAAAGAATTTAAAGAGGATTTGATTGGCCAGACCGCTCGTTTTAAAAATGCGAAGCTCTCCTATTATGTTGGTGATTTTCAATGGGCTCAGACTCAATTTGATGTTCTCAAAGCCTCTACTTCCAAGCTAATTGCCAACGATGCACTGGATCTGAGTGTTTTCATCATGGATAATATGGGTTTGGATACGACAGCCAAGCCCCTGGAGCTGTATGCCCAATCTGAACTTCTGGTATTTCAGAATAAATATGACGAGGCCGAAAAACTCTGGAATGAAATTGAATCCGACTTTCCGGATCACTCTTTGACAGATGACATCTTGTATTTGAAAGCCCAGATGTATACCCGCATGCATGAGTACAGCAAGGCAGCCGAAATGTATCAGAAAATACTTGATGATCACCTGGAGGAGATAAGAGCGGATAATGCCCTTTTCGCATTGGCCCAGCTTTATGAAACCAATCTGAAAGATATCGAAAAAGCAAAGACCCTTTACGAAAGACTGTTTATTGATTTTAGTGGTAGTACACTTGCGGTGGAAGCGCGTAAGCGATATCGAATTCTTCGTGGCGATTTCGAAGAACCCAAACCTGACCCTGAACAGTAAATTGGAATTGGAGAATTTAGATTCAAATATCTCTGAGGTAAGAACTGTATCCCGCTGAAAAAAGTTTGGATGTTGTCAATGAGAAACAACGAAATCTTGTTATCGACCTACGTGTCATCCTGAGCGGACCTGTATGGCGTAGCTTAAGTGCAGTCTTGGTCGAGCGATGCGTTTTCTACCCTGACCTAAAGACATGCTGTCGCCTTCTAATAGTTGGTTTTCCTTCATCTATTTCGAGCGGAAATAATAATGCGCCGTCGATTTTTGCCAAACGTTGGTAACACATTTCTCTGTGATCTTCCTCACCCAAAGTTTTTCTACAGCTGTTTAAATTTGATTTCCAGATCTGCTAATAACAAGTTGATTTAAATCATTTACTCGCCTAAGTGCGATCATAATATAGCATTAGAATATTTTAAATCTTTAGTAGTTAACAGAGAGCATTCTAAATATGTGTGGGTCCAGATGCCCTTGATTTCAGTAGAAGAGATTTAAGCTAAGTTTCAGGAAAAAATCAGGATTTTTTAAACAAAAAAAAAGGAAGA
>JAGQWV010000155.1 GCA_020437045.1 Saprospiraceae bacterium
AGGCAAGGAGTAAAACGCAGTGATAGCCGGAGCTATATCGAGTAATTAAAACGAAGCATGGCGCAAAAAGTCGCGAAAAATTGTCATAAGAATTTGCGGGTTAGTCTACCAGATCTATTCGTGATCAGACAGTTTCAAATTTTGGTCCTTAATTCTATTTGCGGAATCTTCAATAGATTCATTTTTTAGTAGGTTGTAAAATTCCTTTCTGGATGGAGCTACCACATGGTGATAGGGACATGGCGCATCATTAGAGCAATTTTCCAGCCCCAGGATACAAGTATTAAAAACACCAGGGCCCTCAATGCATTCGATAGTGGCAATCAATGATTCCTTTCGATTTGCCGCATTTAAATAAAATCCTCCATTTCTTCCCTTGCTGGAAGAGATTAATCGATTTCTGCTCAACTGTTGCAGTAATTTAGCAAGAAAATGCTTCGGAACTTTTAGTCTTTCTGCCAGTGACTCCACGCCCTGGATATCATCTTCATCAAAAGAGGCTAAAAGCAATACTGCCCGAATGGCATATTCACATGATTTACTAAACATTTTATCACGTTTTTCGGTACCATAAAGGTAGAATCCCTAACCTACAACTCAAATATATTTGCTTTAGTTTTTACCAGATCAGTGAGGTATATCAAAATGGACACTGGAAACATTAATGAGGCTATGAAAATAAATTCATAATAGCCCTGCAGAAATCCCTGCCCTATCCACAACAAGAGTCCCTGCGTAAACAGAGCTACCTCAGTAGATACAAATCCTATCAGAAATAGTGAAACTCCAAATTTTTCAAGTGTACCCTCATCCTTTCTAAATTGCCTGACAAGTCCGATCAGAAATAGGCTGACAATACCCAGCATTAATAAATGAATAAAACCAATTACGAAGTTTCTAATCGTGTAGCTTACAATGGCCAGCTTGGGTATTGCCACTAAAGATTGCATAACAATCTTTAAAGTCAGCAGATAAAATGTGAACTTCCAAAGCTTATATGCAGGTGTTTTTATGAATTTTTTTATCTGTTGATGACATTCTCTTAAAATTCTAAAAAAATAGTACAATGCGAAAATCTGAAGCACAACGCCAATACTATTAAGCACAAATAGTGCCCACGTAGGTGTGGACCAGGTCAAAGCCAGCGAAAAAGTTAAAAAACAGGATATCAGTAGACTCCGGTAAAATAATTTAAATTTCTTTTCCTCAATGGCTACTCCTCTATTTTCGAGATATTTAAGGAACAATGCGATTATTCCAAAAATAAACCAACCGTTGAATTGAAAATGGAGAAAAAACTGAATTGCATCATAATACCAGGCGCTCCCCTTGAGTGGCGAATTCATGATCGCCCCCAATGCCCAGGTCCCTAATGTCGAAATAAAGAGTAACACTAAAGATGTTTTCAACATGGTATACGATGGCCGGTTATACTTTTTCTTAAGGTCCCTAAAAACCTGAATGATAAAAATGTAACTGGCCATGAGATGCAGCGTCGTGAAAAATATCGACACGGCAGCGTAACCCTGCACGGGAAAACTCAATAGCATACCAGCAACCGCTATTTGCGTGATCCAGAATAGATGAAAATATATTTTTCGTTTTAAGTCAAACAGGATTAGAATAAAAATATACAAAGCACTGTATAGCCACCCCATCATGCCGACATGCGAATGCGCATGCTGTAAATACCGGAACTGAATTCCATCAGGCAGGCCCACAACAAATGCATATCTCAAAACACCTCCCAGCATTGCAGTAAAAAGGAACGAGATAAATGCAATAATCAACCAAAGCTTCAATTTTCGTTCAGACATTTAAAATCTAGGTTTATGCTTTACAATTTTAGCATAAAAAACAGGAAAAAAAGTGGACTAAAAGAATTGCATTCCTATATCCACTTCTTTAAGGATGAACGAATTCTACTGTGATTTATCATTATTTAAAAAGAACTCTAAGATATTTCTTGCATCATTCAATGCAACATTCTGATTGGGCATCCTGGTAAGACATTCCTCCAGTAATGCCTGCGCTTGTGGGTCTTTCTCCAACATGGCATCCGTATTTGTAATCATATTCATGATCCACTCTGGTTTTCTTCGCTTAGTGACACCAGCAAAACCAGGTCCAACTACACGTTGGTTCGTAAGCTTATGACATGCAGAACATTTCAAATCATAAATGGCTTGTCCTCCGGCAATCATTTCCTCATTTAATGGATCATTTAGAGTGACCTCCTTAATCTCTCCTACTCCCTTACCATTATCAGCCGGTTTCACAGGAGTAGGTTCTTGATTCGAAGTATTATTTTCAGTCGATTTTTCTCCACACGCCAGTAAAGACAAAGTCAAAATGCATAAAAAGATATTTTTCATATTTATTATCGAATTTTTAAATTATCTAAAACGATTCGTTCCGCCGATTGACGGATTGTTTCTTCTTTTACTAAAAGTAGGAATTGATCCCGATAACCTTTTACAGCCGAATGATAGGGACATGGATTAACACTAGAACATTCAGGTAGTCCAAGGACACATTCTTTAAACACCCGCGAACCGTCAATGCTTTCAATCACGGCCAGCAAATTCGAATTCATATTATGATCAGTCAAGTAAAATCCGCCATTTCTGCCCTTGACCGAAGAAATGAGACCATGTCTCGTCAATTGCTGCAATATCTTTGCTAAGAAATGTTTTGGTACATCCAACTTCTCTGACAGATCATCTACACCCATTCTGTCTTCTTCTGAGCAATAGACTGCCAGAAATAAAATGGAACGAATAGCGTATTTGCAGGATTTACTAAACATCTATTTTCTTAAATTCAGTGATCGTGATCCGCGATATTTATAAATGACAACTATTCGGGAGGTAATAAGACGGCATCGATCACATGTACATAGCCGTTTGATGCTTTGATTGTAGCCAACACCTTAGCCCCGTTCACGGTAGTTCCCTCTTCTGTCGTCACAACTTTCACCTTATCGCCCGTGGCCTGTCCGATACCCATCACTCCAGCGATATGTTCTGCATCATAACTTCCTGGTGCAGCATGATAGGTAATTATATTTGCCAGTTTCGATTTATTCTCGGGCTTCAGTAATTCCTCCAATGTTCCATCCGGTAATTTATCAAAAGCGGCATTGGTGGGTGCAAAGACTGTCAGTGGCCCAGCATTGGATAAGATATGCTCCATTTGCGTAGCTTGTACTGCAGCAACCAGTGTTGAATGGTCCTCTGAGGCAAATGCAATCTTTAGGATATCCATTTGTGATTCGTCATCATTCACCCCTGCTTGCCCATGTAATCCTGCACTAGCGGTTAGGGCTGCACTTTCCTGAGGACTTTTCGAATCTTGAGCTGGGACCCCAAAATTAGACAGCGTTATCCCTATTACAAGCCAAAAGACATATAAATTTTTCATGTTACTAGGTTTTAAAGTTTTGATACAAGTCTGATCCTTGCTTTATCCCATGATTGTGATTGCAAAGGTAATTTTTTATTTAAGATAATAATATCTTTTTATCTTTTATATTGTACCTTTGCCCTGCAAATGATGAAATCAAATTAATTAACCTCTTTTCAAAATAGTACTGCAATGGAAAAATACTCAGTCTATATACTTTTCATGCTCCTTACAGCTATAGGTTGTAATCAGGGTAGTGCCCCAAGAACTGGGGGTGCACTTGGAGGGGATGCCGCTTCAGCCACCTACGTTGCACCTGGTCAGTATGACGAATTTTATGCCTTTCTTTCGGGAGGGTTTAGCGGACAGCTCAGTGTTTATGGGCTTCCGAGTGGACGTCTACTAAAAGTAATTCCTGTCTTCTCTCAAGATGCGGAAAAAGGATATGGATACAACGAGGAGACTAAACCAATGCTCAATACCAGCTTTGGATTTATACCCTGGGATGATGCTCACCATCCTGAATTATCACAAACGAATGGGGAAACAGATGGTCGGTGGATTTTCATTAATGGTAATAATACACCGCGAATCGCCAGAATCGACCTTAGCAGTTTTGAGACTGCAGAAATTATCGAGATACCAAATAGTGGTGGCAACCACAGTTCTCCCTTCACCACTCAAAATACAGAATACGTGGTTGCTGGGACCCGATTTGGTGTACCATATCCACAAAAAGATGTATCGATCAATTCATATGCGGAAAATTTCAAAGGAATGTTGAGCTTTATCAAAGTAGATGAAGAAGGTCATATGAATATAGCCTTCCAGGTTTTGTTACCTGCCTTTGACTACGATCTGGCGCATTCAGGTAAAGGAAAATCAGATGGTTGGACATTCTTTACCACCTATAATACAGAGCAAAGCCATACTCTGATGGAGGTTAATGCCTCGCAAAACGATAAGGATTTTATTGCGGCAGTTAACTGGAAAAAAGCTGAGGAATATATTGCTCAGGGGAAAGGCAGGGAAATTCCTGCCAGTCACTATGTAAACAGATATGATGAGAAGTCGCATATCGCAACCTCTACCGAGGTAAAAACGGTAAAGGTATTAACACCTCAAGATTGTCCAGGATTGGTATATTTTCTGCCCACACCTAAATCTCCCCATGGTGTAGATGTTGATCCGACCGGCGAATATATCGTAGGTAATGGAAAACTCTCCGCAGACCTCACCGTTCACTCCTTTACCAAAATGCTAAAAGCCATCGAAGATCAGGCATTCGAAACGACTATAGAAGGAGTACCGGTGCTGAAGTATGAAAGCGTTGTGGGAGGCGTGGTCATCAAACCGGGTTTGGGCCCACTACACACTGAATTTGATAATGAGGGAAATGCTCACACAACATTTTTCATTTCTTCTGAGGTCGTCAAATGGAAAGTAGGCACCTGGGAGGTACTGGACCGGGCTCCTACTTACTACTCGGTGGGTCACTTAATGATACCCGGTGGTGATTCCAGAAAACCTCAAGGTAAATACATGGTGGCCTTAAATAAAATAACCAAAGACCGATATTTACCCACTGGTCCGGAAATGAATCACTCTGCACAACTATACGACATCAGTGGTGATAAAATGAAATTGTTGCTGGACTTTCCAACCATCGGTGAGCCTCACTATGGACAAGGCATTTCTGCTGATCGGATCGTATCTAGAAGTAAGAAATTCTATCCTATTGAGGAGAATGAACACCCCTATAAAACACTGGGTGAAAAAAGCGCTAAAGTGGAGCGATCCGGGAAAACCGTGCACGTGTACATGACCTCTATCCGGAGTCACTTTGCTCCAGATAACATTGAAGGTATACAGGTAGGTGATGACGTATATATCCACCTCACTAATCTGGAGCAAGATTTTGATGTGCCGCATGGATTAGCTATTCAGGGAGCAAGAAATGCAGAACTTCTGGTGATGCCAGGACAGACTGAAACATTGCACTGGATACCACAGCGGGAAGGTGTCTTTGCTTTCTATTGCACTGACTTCTGCTCTGCTTTACATCAAGAAATGCAGGGATACCTGAGAGTTTCACCCAGTGGCTCCAATACGCCCGTTAAGTGGAGTCTTGGAGAGGATGAACACATGTAATGACAAAAGGTAAATGACAGTTGTCAATCTTCGACTTGACAGCTGTCACTTTCCGCCTGATCAATTAGAATCTACTTTTTACTAAAATGACTATTGTCATGAGAAATCATTGGCCCCGTCTTTTACTTATTGTGGCAGGTTTACTGCTACTTCCGCTTTTTATATTTCCCATGTGGAGGATTACCCTCCTGGCTCCCCAATATCCTGATGGGGTGCATATGCATATCCATGTCGATAAAATTGGAGGTAAGTCACCCGGTACTTTGCAGAATGTCAATATTCTCAATCACTATATTGGCATGAAACCCATAGAGCCCGACACCATACCTGAATTAAAATACTTCCCCTATTTTGTCATTGGCTTCACCATATTAGCTCTCGTCTTTGGGATGATAGATCGTAAATTTTTATACTACTTATGGTTAATACTTTTCAGCATTGCCCTCGTTCTGGCTGTATATGATTTCTACTTATGGGAATATGACTATGGTCATAATTTAAATCCCAATGCTCCTATGAAATTCGAAGATGAATCTTTCCAACCTCCCTTATTTGGATCGAAAGTTCTCTTGAATTTTGTGGCAAAATCATTTCCCCACATTGGCGGATACTTTGTTATCGCCAGTTGGATTTGTGCAGCTTCTGCCTTGTACCTTAAAAGTAAAAAAAGTGCGACATCATGATACGAGCCTGCTACTACTTATCGATGATATCCATTCTGTCTGCTTGTGAGGTTTCACCACAAGCCATCAACTATGAGATAGATCAATGTTCTGCCTGCAAGATGACTATCTCGGATCCAAGATTTGGAGCAGAGCTCATCACCACTAAAGGCAAGATCTTTAAATTTGATGCCATTGAATGCATGGTGCCAGAATTATTAAAATCAGGGACTTCTGGATACTCGTATATTCTAGCTACCGATTATAATAATCCCGGGGTACTTGTAGAAGCACAGAAACTGTATTTCTTAATCAGTCGCGAAATCCCAAGTCCTATGGGAGGATTCCTTTCCGCCTATTCAAATAGAGATGTAAAGAATGTAAAGGACATTATGTGGTATAACTGGCCTGAATTACTAGATCATTTTCAAAAATAAAATTACTAACGTGAATGAAAATGAATAAGTTCTCCATTAATACTTCCATTGAGTTATTCCTGCTAGTCACATTGAGTCAATAATTCCTCATCCAAACTATGTATAAGAAACTAAATCTTTTTGTCCTTCTTCTGATGACTTTCCTGGAGCTCTCTGGGAATAGTTTAAAAATGCAGTCTGACGCAGATACACTATATCTTCAAAAGCTGATCAATAAAGCGAAACCTTTCGATACCATTTTAATATCTCCCGGCCTCTATGAAACTGTCCCCGTTATCATTGACAAATCCCTGACGATTATCGGCCAACCAAATTCGCACCTGCACTCACTACATGGCGATCAAATACTAGTGGCCACTCATGATTCTGTACAAATCATCGGTTTGACGTTAAGTGGCGTAAAAACCAATTATCTAAAAGAAACAAGTGCCATCAGGATCGTGAAGAGCAAGCATTTTAAAATAATGAACAACACCATTGAAAACTGCTTTTTTGGAATCTACCTGGAACATGCAAAATATGGGATCATCCGTAATAATCAAGTCTCAGGTAAAGCTACAACTGAAGCCGGATCAGGCAATGCCATTCATGCCTGGTATTGCAGTCATCTAAAAATTGAAGACAATAAGCTTCAAGGCCACCGTGACGGCATCTACTTTGAATTTGTCAGTGATAGTGAAATTATGGGAAACAGAAGCTGGAGGAATAAAAGATATGGTTTGCACTTCATGTTTTCCAATACAGACAAATACCATCATAATATATTTAGCGAAAATGGTGCTGGAGTTGCGGTAATGTTTTCCAAAGAAATTGAAATGATCGATAATCAATTTAGTTTCAACTGGGGTAATTCTTCCTATGGATTACTACTAAAGGAAATTAATGATGCACTTGTCTTACAAAATAAGTTCGAGAACAACACCATAGGGATCTTTGTCGAAGGCTCCAATAGAATTAAATACCAATATAATGACTTTCGGGACAATGGATGGGGCATAAAATTTTCCGGTGGATGCTCTGCAAATGAAATTAGACAGAACAATTTTTTAAATAACTCCCTTGACCTGGTAGTCAACACCGCCCTGAACGATAATAAAATTGAAAGTAATTATTGGAGTGAATATACGGGTTATGACTTAGACAGGAATAACATAGGCGATGTTCCGCATTATCCGGTAAAACTATTTTCATACGTTTTGGATCAGGTACCGGAAGCTATTGTATTGATGCGCAGTTTCTTTGTTGACCTCCTTAATTTTTCCGAAAAAGTGAGTCCGGTGTTTACCCCAAAAGAAGTATATGATCCTAAACCACTAATGCACCCGATATCATGATAAATATCCAACATTTGGACAAACGATATGGGAGAACAATCGTTCTACAGGACCTTTCTGTGGATCTAAATAAAGCGGGTATCACCGCTATATTAGGGCCTAACGGATCCGGTAAAACAACCTTATTAAAATGCTTACTAGGTTTAGTCATTCCCGATTGCGGCGAAATCTACTTCGACCAGCAGACGATTAGAGACCAACACTCATATCGTCAAAAAATATCCCAGGTTTCTCAAATAGGCCATTTTCCGGAAAATCTCTCAGCAGAGGAGCTTATTAAGATGTCAACAGACATTAGACCAGGGGCATCCCGCGTAGGGGAACTTATCGATCTTTTTGAATTAGATCCGGAACTCAAGAAGAAAATGGGCCACCTTT
>JAGQWV010000156.1 GCA_020437045.1 Saprospiraceae bacterium
CGATAGAGATGCTCCTGTGTGTGACTAATTACGAAGATGTACAAATGCTCCTGGCCAAGATAATATTCTATCAATAGGCCATGGTAATTGGTCAATTTTTTTTGAACCTGTTCAATGGTGATTGGTTGGGCATTATATTTTAAGTCATAATATCGAGGATATAATCGGTTGTAAGATTCGATTAAAAGATCATATTGGTTTTTCAGTCTAAATATGTTACTCTGTATTTCTTTGATTTTTTGATCATCACTCTGCTCTGTGGTTTTCTCTTCACTTAATAGCTGTTCGAAATAAGTCAAATCACGCTGAAGTCGATTTTCCTCTTCGATCAATGAATCGGGAATTTCAGCAAAGGTCCGGGCGCGTGATTCATTCAGTGCTGAAACCAAGAGGGCTGCTTTATTTTTTTCGGATATCTGAAATGCTCTGTCGATATATATTTTATCTTGAGTTTGGTCAAATAGTTGGTAGGTTACTTCAATTGCTTGTTCAAAAACGGGATCCAATTCTTCGCGAAGAGTGAGCACGGAGCCTTGTGCTTTATAGCTAAATTGGGCAGCATCGATCATGGATATCGCTGCCTCAAATGTATGTGAGGCTTCTAGTAGCAGATTTAAATCTTTCAAGAGATTAGCTTGATGGTTTAATATTTTACCTTTTTTTCCCAATAAGGTAGCTACCGTGCTAGGGGCTAACGTTTGTTCAGGAGTTGGATTGTCTGAAATAGTTCGATAGCTAAAACCCTCTGTTGCAGCATTCAGTGCCCGTTGAATATAATCCAGCGCTTGATCATAATCTCCCGAATCAAAGTATGCTTCTGCCAGTTGACCATAGTTACTCGCTACTGATAGATGTTTTTTACCGTATACTTTCTCATTAATCTGCAAGGCTAATTGATATTGATGTTTTGCCGAATCTATTTGATGCTGATTTAGATAAATGTTACCAATAAGCTCATAATTTCCCGCCACATGAGGATGGTTTGTGCCAAGCTTTTTATTGATTTTAAGAGCTTGGAAAGCGTAGACTAAGGCTTCCGGGTCCTGGTGTTGCGAAAGCAATATTATGGCCATGGAATGATAAACCGAACCTAACTGAAGAGAGTATTTACCATTATGCAGATAGATTTTCTCCGACATCTGTAGATTTTTCCATGCTTCTTCATACTCTCCTTTGGAAATGAGATTAGCGGCAAGCATCTCATAAGTGGTGCCGATCCTTGGATCACTGGGGCTATAGGAAGCACGTTCAATTTGCAGGACCTGCTGTTGGTATATGAGCGCTTGATCGATATCACCGATATGAGTCATAATTGTGCTTAAGCCCTGATAGTCACTGATAAGGTTCGGATTTTCCGGTTCAAAGGACTCGAGTTTGATCGCCAGCGATTTCTTATGAAAATCTTGAGCCGATTGATAATCCCCCATCAATTCATGTAAAATTCCCAGGTTTGAATAGGTTCTGGCCAGATATGGATGCTTTTCACCCAACGTCTGCCGGTCTATCTTAAGCAAATTAGTAAAGTACTGCAGCGCTTCGGGATAACGCCCTGTTTGAGCATATACGATCGCAATGCCGTTCAAAATCGCCGCCCGTTGCTTATCTTCAGATCCGTAATGATTGAGGATCGCCGAATCACAGGTAAGATACATGTCCAGTGCTTCCTCAAAGCGGTTGCTATTCTTCAGGAGCGTGGCAATATTAGTATAGACAGGAATGGACTCGATACTTTTTTTTCCAGAAATCTTCTCACGTATGGACAGGCATTTTTGGTACGCCTCCATACCTTTCTCCAGATCCCCCATCTCCCGATAAGCATTTCCCAACTGGAAATAGGTCAGCCCAATATCGTTGTCTTCCAGCCCAAGACTTTTTTTTATCGCCAGACTCTTTAGTAATTCTTCCTTACCATTTTTATAGGACCCAGACTCAATGCCTAGTCGACCTTTTTTTTTTTTTTTTTTGGCCAAAACCAGATCATCTGATTTCAGATATTGGGTTGTCTGCACCTCCAAACGTTCCAAACCTTTTTGAGCAGCTTC
>JAGQWV010000157.1 GCA_020437045.1 Saprospiraceae bacterium
AAAGCTAGAGCGCTAAAAGCAGAAGCAGATGAGGCGATTCCTGCCGAATGGGGAAAAGAGTTTGTACTTTCTATATCCAGATGCAAATCACTAAGAAAGGGAAGAAAATCTTTTCTTTTGAGTAAATATCGCTCAATTCGCTCCTGAAATGCAGCATTCTCCTTTCCTTCAAATAGAAATGTAGTTGATATGGGAGAATGTCGATCCGGCCTGAATCTATAGGAAATCTTTGTTTGCGTAAAAGATTTGTCTAATGTAAAGCTGATCGAAGGATTTTGAGGAAGTTGATCACCATACTTTCCCCAATATTTTATCAATGCGATATTTGAAGGACTTTGCCACCTGACATTACCACTAATTTGATCTTTCAGCATATTTATTGAAGTCGATCGACAAATAAAGGAGTCGCCAATGTAGGCAATTTAGAGCTTATGCGAAATGTCAAAGTCTTCCAGAACGATGTCTAAAATAGGATCTTCTCCAATGACATATCCTCGTCGCAAATTATATCCATAGAGCTTACCCGCGGTGTTCCAGTAATTAGCGGTTAGACCATTTTTTAAGTCCTTAATGAGGAAATACATTGGCGTTTGTAATTCCTTTTCGATCATATGAACCAAAATTCGACCCTGGGTGCGGCTTAAATTCTTGAGCGGATCCTCAAATTGATCTTTCAGTTCTTTTTGTAACCTCCGAATATGTTTTCGCTGTTCGCGGGGTTTCATGGTTCTCATTACCTCTTCTAATTCGCGGAAAATTCGAATCGCATCGACAGCATACGGATACACCTTATTGGCATATCGACGATAGCGCATGTACAGGGCATATTCATCCTTTGATTTAAAATGCCTTTTAGAAGTGACACTTACATCGCTTAGATCCGCTACATATAAGGTATCATCCTCGGTGATGATTGCCGTGACAACCTGTCCATTAATGGTTATTTTTTCAGGGGCAGGACCATGCTGAGCATGCACGATCGGTGCAGAAAAAAAACAACCGGTCAAGACGATAAAAATGACCCCGATTGATTTCATTTTATAATAACGACTTTCGCCGCAAACAGCATATTTAATTTACTTGGTATTTGCGATTCCTAGCAGATGCAACATCTCTTAGAGCAATTCAGTTCTGAAAGACCGGAGATATTAATGTTCCTCCAATTTCTAATCTGGCATAAAGTTGGATATTCCTTTTCACACAACAGAACTGATTTGCAATGCGTTATCGTAGCATAATTGAAAATCATTTTTGTATTTTCAACGTCTATTTCGACCTCTCCACTACGACAACTCAAATGTCGATAATCATTAATTTGTAAATTATTGATTATATGTTGTTTAGTTGTTTCTTATTTTTGCCATAGTTAATCTGCGACATGAACTATATACCGATCCTAACAACGGCATTGTTGATGTATACATCTGGACCAGACCCCATGTATACACTAGAGAAGTTAAGCTCCAGAATCAATACCAAGTATGATGAGATCAATCCCGTGGTCAGTCTTGACGGAGAGACCATCTACTTTACCAGAGTAGGTCACCCTTCCTTTGATAAGACATTGAAAGTTGATGAGTCAGATTTTAGCCAAACACTCTCATTTTCAGAATACAGCCAAAAACTTCAGGAAGTTTACCGACAGTTGGGAGAATCCAATTGTACCGATCCGGTTGCTTCTGCTTTCAATCAGGATATCTGGATAGCAGCTTCGGACAAAGACGTGTTTGATAAAGTAGAACATCCATCCTATCCACTTAATAGTGCCTTACCTAATAGTGTCTGTGCAGTGACCACAGATCCATCCACCATTGTGATTGTCAATCAATTTTTTAAGGATGGCAGTATGCAAAAAGGATTCTCTTTTGCGAAAAGAGATGTTGATAGTTGGAAATTTCCCGAACCACTATTTATTTACGACTATCACAACATCGATGCTGGCGTAAATCTTACGCTAAGCAAAGATAATGAAGTAATGATTTTATCCCTGGCCCGAGAAGATAGCAAAGGACTGAATGATCTCTATGTTTCGTTTCGTATTCATACAACACTATGGAGTGCTCCAGAACACATGGGATCCATTATCAATACCCAGGCCAATGAGATTACTCCTTTTATTTCGGATGATAAGCAGTTTATATTCTTCTCATCCGATAGAGCTGGAGGCGCCGGACGACAAGATATTTATGTTTCGGAAAGACTGGATGATAGCTGGACAAATTGGTCAACACCCGAATCTCTACCCCTACCGATTAATTCTAATGCTGATGAAGCACAACCCTTTCTTAATCGAAAGACCGGTTATTTGTATTTCACCAGCACCCGGGATGGCTCAAGTGATATCTATCGGGTGAAATACTTTGCACCCGAAGTTAGGAAAGCAAGCAATCGAAAACCCCTGCTGGTCAATCAACCCAGTGAGACCGTTTCCAATAAAGACTTTACCTGTCTTGTGGTCGATGCCACCACAGGTGAACCCATAGAAGCAAATGTTGCTTATGGGCCACTTACTGATGAGGGTTATCAAAATGAGCGGGTAGCTAGTAAAAAAGGACTTTCCATTGACCCCAAAAACGATAAATTATTGAAATTTCAGGTGTCCCGGGAGGGCTATATTTCCCGAATGCAAAAATTTGATTTGTATAACGGTAGTTCCATGAAAGATGGATATCTGCGGATCGCTTTGGATCCTATAAAAGTGAATACCCGGATTTCGATGGATCCAATCTTTTTCATGAGAGGGAATGATCGAATCTTATCCGGCTCATACGGAGAGCTTGATCGTCTGGCAAACATTTTAAGAGATCATCCGAGTATACAAGTTAATATAAATGGACATACTGATAATATTGGCGATCAATGGGCGCTGTATCAATTGTCTGAAAATCGGGCTATTGCCGTAAAACGATACCTGATCCAGTCAGGTATTGACTCGTATCGGGTTAAAACTAAAGGCTATGGCCCCAGTAAACCTATTACCGACAACTCCACGGAAGAACTCAGATCGAGAAACAGAAGAGTAGAGGTGGTGATTACGAAGATCTAATGGACAAACCCCTGAAATTAATAGCGTGGGTCATTTCTGCGTTTACCCACCCTCTCCTGGTTCTAACATATGGATTGATTTTAATCATTGCCTTTAATCCATATGTCTTTGGCGTTGGATCAGTAATGGAAGAATTACCACTGATACTTGTTTGCTTTGCCTATACCTTCCTTCTTCCTCTAATTTCGATTGTGTTTATGAAGTTAATTGGACTAGTATCTTCTCTTGCATTGCCGACAAAAGAGGAAAGAATTGGTCCACTTATTATTTGTATTGTATTTTATACCTGGTTCACTATAAATGTTTATCGCAATGCCGATATACCTTTATTGGTCGGCATTTTTGCTTTTGGAAGTGTTATCGCCATGTCAATATCCTTTCTGATTAATATTTTTTCGAAAATCAGTCTTCATACGGTAGCATGGGGTGGCTTGATGGGTTTACTAATTGTAATGGTGTGGTATTTTGGTTTTCAGACCTTATCCCTTTATAACTGGGAAATACATATCAGGTTTATTCTTCTCGTGCTTGTTCTGATGGGGGGCATCATATCAACGGCTCGACTTTTGCTTTCCGCTCATGATTCTCGGGATATTTATGGGGGTTTTTTAGTAGGATTCACATCTCAGTTGATTGCTATAAGAATTTTATTATAATTTCGACCTCTTTCTTCGAATTGAGCAGGAAACCAACTGACAATTATTAAAAAAGCTTATATGGAAGCATTGGAACACCAGATCAATCAAATCTGGGACGATCGATCCTTATTGTCTAAAAAGGAAAATCAAGACGCGATACGAGAAGTGGTAGATTTACTCGATAAGGGTCAAGTAAGAGTAGCCGAACCGACGGACGATGGTTGGGCGGTAAATCAGTGGATCAAAAAGGCTGTGGTGCTTTATTTTCCTATTCAACAAATGGAAACTATTGAAATTGGTCCGTTCGAATTTCATGACAAGATTCCACTTAAAAGGGGTTATGCTGATTTGGGCGTTCGCGTTGTACCACATGCAATTGCAAGACATGGGGCTTTTTTAGAAAAGGGCGTGATTATGATGCCAAGCTATGTCAACATCGGAGCTTGGGTTGGATCTGGCACCATGGTTGACACCTGGGCCACGGTCGGATCCTGTGCACAGATTGGCAGGAATGTACATTTGAGTGGGGGTGTGGGAATCGGCGGAGTACTAGAACCATTACAAGCATCACCAACCATCATTGAAGACAATTGCTTTGTAGGATCGCGATGTATAGTGGTAGAAGGGGTCAAGGTGGGTACCGAATCTGTTCTGGGTGCCAATGTCGTCCTTACCCAATCGACTCGTATCATCGATGTAACGGGAGAAGAAGCAATCACTCATCGGGGTGTCGTCCCGCCAAGGAGTGTCGTTATCCCCGGCACCTATACTAAAACTTTCCCTGCAGGTGATTACCAGGTTGCTTGCGCACTAATCATCGGCAAACGAAAAGAAAGTACGGATAAAAAAGTGTCTCTAAATGATGTTCTGCGGGATTATAATGTAGCCGTTTGATACTAAGTAATTCCCTTTAGCAGTTTTTCGTGAAAATAAGCGTAAACAAAAAGCAAATGCCTCTCATAAAATTTTCCCAATTCGCTCTTTTGGCCGCCATTGTTTTCTTTGGTTGCAGTAGTCCAAAAATGTTGGTGCCGGAACCACTACCCATGGCAAGTGCTGATATGGATAGTACCGAAATCAGAGATCTCGACACTCTCGTGGTCAAATCCAATCAGGAAGATGAGGCAGATTCGTTACCTTCTGAACAAGCCGTTTACCATGCCACTGCCACCAGATCTTTTGATTTGCTGCATACCAAATTAGATCTACATTTCGACTGGTCTACCGAATCCGTCTTAGGTTCAGCAGAATTGACTTTAACTCCTTTTTTCTATCCGGATTCAATCCTTTATCTAAATGCGATTGATTTTGATATCAAAAAACTGGAAGTCGACCATCATGCCGTGCAGTACCAATATGATGGTGACTCTTTAGAAATACATTTGGATAAACGCTACCGACATGGTGAAAAGTTTACGGTCACGATTGACTATCATGCCACCCCCACCAGAGGAAGTGATGGAAGCGCAGCCATTACCTCAGACCAGGGTCTGTTTTTTATCAATGCAGATCTGACAGATCCGGATAAACCGCAACAGATCTGGAGTCAGGGAGAGACAGAATTTAACTCACGATGGTTTCCCACCATTGACAAACCCAATGAGCGATCAACGGAAGAAATCTTTCTAACGGTTGAAGATCGCTTTAAAACATTATCAAATGGGCTTTTGGAGAGCTCGAAAGATAATGGTGATGGTACTCGAACAGATCACTGGGTTATGGACATGCCACATGCCCCCTATTTGTTTATGATTGCGATCGGTGATTTTGCTAAAATCGACGATACCTGGAATGGTAAACCCCTGGCTTATTATGTAGAACCGGAATTTGCGGAAGACGCAAAAGACATCTTTGCCCATACGCCAGAGATGTTAAGTTTCTTTAGTGAAAAAACGGGCGTCAACTATCCCTGGCCAAAATTCTCGCAAATCATTGTCCGCGATTATGTTTCTGGTGCCATGGAAAATACGACGGCAGTCATCTTTGGAGAATTCATTCAAAAACATAAACGCGAATTGATTGACAACAACAATGATGCGATTGTTGCCCACGAAATGTTTCACCACTGGTTTGGAGATTATGTCACTTGCGAAAGTTGGTCAAACCTTACGTTAAATGAGGGGTTTGCAAACTATGCTGAGTATCTCTGGTTGGAGCACAAGTACGGCAGAGATGAAGCGGAAAACCATCGGATAGAAGAAATCCAGGGTTATCTATATCAAGCTTCTCAAGAAGTCCATCCATTGATTGATTTTGCCTATCGGGACAAAGAAAACATGTTTGATGCACATAGTTACAACAAGGGTGGTCTGGTTTTGCATATGTTGAGAAATTTGGTTGGAGATGACGCTTTCTTTGCTTCCCTCAATCGATACTTAACAACCCACGCTTTTAATTCCGTGGAAGTACACGACCTTCGACTTGCCTTTGAAGATGTGACGGGCATGGACCTCAATTGGTTTTTTAATCAATGGTATCTTGATGAAGGTCATCCTATTTTAGATTATAATTATAGTTACTCAGCTACGGACCAGGAGATCGAAATTCATGTTGACCAAAAACAGGATGCTGAAATGCCTTTGTTTGTGATTCCCACAGAAGTGGAAGTGCTATTTGCAAATGGTCAACGAAAGAGGATTCCCATTAAAATTGACTCCCGAGAGGAGAAAATTAGGATACCTGCCACGCAAGAACCCGCTTTGGTGATCTTAGATCCGGATCGCAGTACGTTGGCGATCATCAATGAGGAATATACTACAGCACAATACCGCTTGATGTATGCTCCTGAAAATTCTTTGAGCATCCGCACGCTGGCCGTGTCTAAGTTGGCAGCAGATGACGAAGAGGCAAGTCAGGCGATTCTGGCAAAAGCCATACATGATCCGTTTTGGGCGGTTCGAAGAGCAGCACTGTCGTCGTACGACTGGCAAAAACATTCCGACAACACAGGGATGTTGGCTGAACTTGCTGAAAAGGACCCAAATAGCATGGTCAAAGCGGATGCGATCTATCTTTTAGGCACCTTAGGAGACAAAAGCTATGAAGATGCAGTGGTGAAGGGCATCAACAATGAAGATCCCTATCCAGTCGTGGCCGCATCTATCCTGGCGCTTAAAGAATTGGATCCGGATCTGGCATTGGAAAAGCTTAAGATGCTTGAATCTGAAGAACAATCGGATATCGTTGCTTCCGTCTCTATGATTTACGGAGAATCTGGTGACACCTCCAAGTTGGGTTATTTTGAAAAACATCTTAGTTCTGTCGAGGGTTTACCGAGTTTGGATTTCTATCAATCACTTGAGGGTCTTTTGAGAAATACTTCGGCCAATACCAAGATGATGTGGATGGATAAGTTTGAAAAAGTAGCGACCGGTGACGCAGGTATTTCTCCATACACTAAAATAGCTGCGACAAGGAGCATGATTTCGCTTCTGAAGTCTGCTGAACAAAAGAAAAGCTTGCTTTCGGAGTCGCAACTCACAGAATTGCGACTAAAGATAGAGGGAATCATAGACCAGGAAACAAATCCACAGATTATTTCGATCTACCAGAGTTTCATGAGCTCCTAGAAGAAGTAAAGTTGTTCTGGATGAACTAACTATCTGAAGGGCTTTTCAATTGTTGTACTTTTGGGTCTACAGGTAGATGTAATGAGAAATTTTCCTTGGGTCGGCATTCTAGTCACCATCATTGTGATGGTATTGTTCCTATGGCCTGGTTTTGGAGAGGTAATCATCCATCCAAACGGATTTCTTTTTTCCAAAGGTGGTGATGGTCTGAAAAACTACTTTAATCTCGGATACTACCTCAAATATGATGACGGCTTGGCCTTTACCGGGGTCAACTACCCGTATGGAGAAAATCTACTTTTTACGGATACACAACCCATCTATGCGCTGATACTAAATTTCTTTGATAACCATATTTGTTCTATCGGAAACTATAGCGTTGCGATAATCAATCTGTCTATTTTGTCCGGCATGATACTCGCTTCCGTGTTGCTCTTTCTCATCTTAACCCACTATAATTTGCCTGGATGGTACTCCGTGATCATTGCCGTCTGCATCAGTTTACTGTCTCCACAGTGGGATCGCATTCACGGTCATTTAAGTTTAAGTTATGGTTTTGTTATTCCTTTAATTTGGTATTTGCTAATTCGTTATCAGGAATCTGCTGATAGTCGACGGCTGCTATGGTCTGCAATCTTGGGTTTGGCAGGATTTATTGTTGGAGGTCTGCACTTATACTATATTTTGATTAGCTCCGGATTTCTTTTTATGGTGTTATTTCTTGAATGGTTTTCCTCAAGGAAGAACGTCCACCACCGGGCTTTTGATTGGTATCTTCTTCTTGCCGCTTTTGTTCCCTTAATCGCTTTGTGGTCCTTATCCACATTGACAGACATGACCCCAGATCGACCGATTTCACCTTATGGCTTCTTTGTTTATCATGCAAATCTCGCCAGTATTTTTTTGCCCCATTATGGATCCAGTACGATTCTTATGAATCAGTTATTTCATGTTTCCATGAATTGGGAGGGCCGGGCATTTATCGGCACAGCCTCGCTGATTTTTGTACTTGGTTTCCTGCTCCATCTAATCGTCCGGTTGATCCATAATCCCGAAACGACTTCTCTGCTGGATACCAACATCAAGCGTTATGGCTTTGCCGCTTTTCTTATGCTACTGGTTGCAATGTGTATTCCCTTTGAGTGGTTACGGTTTATTCCGGACTTAATTAGTCCTCTTAAACAATTTCGCGCTCTCGGAAGACTAAGTTGGGTGTTTTTCTATGTCATCAATGTGATAGCTGCCATTTATTTCTTCAAGTTGTTTAAAAGAATACAAAACCAAAGTTTTCATCCAACCTGGCGATTAACAATGATGGTCTTTCTTCTTAGTTCATGGATTTTTGACGCTACATCTTTTTACTTAAATCACGGTCCGGTATCAATAGAAAAAAACGATAAACTGGAAAACAATAGTGAAGAATATTTAAATCGATTTAAAGAAGCCGGAGTAAAACCCGGAGATTTTCAAGCAATCTTCTCCTTGCCTCTGGTAGCGGTACGAACGGATAAAATGACGTTTGAAAACGATCTTTCCGCTCATAATGAAGCCATGAAATGCGCCTTTCACACCGGATTACCAATTGTGCAATCCAGTGCTTCAAGACCCTCCTTAAGTCAGACTTTTTCGAGCATCCAATTGATCTCCTCTCCAATGATTCGTAAGACCCGATTGAAGGATATGGATCAGCGCCCGTTATTAATGCTTCATACCAAAGGAAGTAATCTAAAACAAACTGAAATGCATTTGTTGGATCAGGGTTCTTTGCTTTGGCAAGATGAATATATTGAACTATTAGTTTTACCTATATCCGCTTTTGAGGACTCACTTTCTACCATTGAAAAAGAAATAGAAGAGATGTTGAAGGATAGTTTGGTACATAAGCATGGTAAAATGATTTGTTTTCCAAATTGTGATGGTGTTGTGTATCGTTCTTATGACCATTTATCCGACGCCAGGGCGACCTTTTTTGGTGCCAGTGCTCTATCGGGCGAAGAAGATAAACTGATCTTGTTCGATAGTAACTACTTGGTTAGAGAAGGCGAGGAAAAAGAACTTTCTTTTTGGATTTACATCGACCCCCAATTTTCCGGGATGCCATCCTATGAGTATTTCAGTGGTGATAATGTAAGTGAGTTGTCATCCAGTGGTCGAAAAGAAAGCAGAGAAATTCCGGAAATCTATGAAAACTGGGTCCGTATAGGTATTCAGATGAATCCAGGAATTTACCATCGCTTAGTGCTATATGGAAAAGGAACTACCGTGGATAATTTAATGATTAGAAATCAGAATCAACGCGTTTTAATTTCGGAACATCAACAAAACTTATTTAATAACTATCGGGTAAACTGAAGTCTTATTACATCTGACAATTTTTATGGATCTTTAAAGACCTTGATTAAAAAGAACGAGAATGCTACGCTTTGAAGAATATTTACAGGAGTTTAATGCCTCCGTTGATATAAAAGATTTTTTAATAAATCTGATTGTAGCGGCCGTTCTAGCTTTTCTCCTTAGGGTTTTTTATGTCCAATATGGTACCAGTGTGACAAATCGTCGCAAATTCAGCATGAACTTCATTCCTTTGGCCTTAACGACATTTGTGATTATTACGGTCATTAAATCGTCTTTGGCTTTATCACTCGGTTTGGTTGGTGCCTTGTCAATAGTTCGTTTTCGCGCAGCCATCAAGGATCCTGAAGAATTAACATACTTATTTCTAACCATTGCCATTGGTCTGGTAACCGGGGCCAACAAACCCATACTTGCTGTGCTGGCTTTGATCTGCATTTTACCCATCATTTATTTTAATCAATCGATCCGTAACAAAATGCCTGTTGCGGATGATCGGATGTACATCAATATTCGCACTGATGTTACGGATGTGAAGAATATCGTTTCAATCATTGAGAAACATTTTCAATATCTCAGTTTGAAACGCATGGATCAGCGGGATGGTAAACTCAATCTCACTTTTGTCTGTAAAGCCAATAGTCTGGAGAGCCTTGATGCTGCCCGTGCAGGACTAATGGCAATTTCGGAACAAACATCTGTGTCATTTATCGACAAGCCGGACCTGGCCTCATGATCATCAAACAACCGCAGGAACATTTTTTCCCCTCCTCTCTCATCTTGTGGCTAACCCCGCTGCTTTTGGTTGGAGCCATCTATTTTGTATACTATCCCCGTTTGCAGCATGAACAAAAAACTGAAATTTTGCCCGCCGGCGACCAGATTATCTTCGACAATGACCTGGAAACATTTGCCGGAGAACACTTTGTGTCGGATTCGTTCCTTTT
>JAGQWV010000158.1 GCA_020437045.1 Saprospiraceae bacterium
CCTCTAAATAATCCCCGGGAGCGGGCTTCCAATGCCCAGTTGAAGACACCACAGACATTGCGGTCCGCAGCCTGGATGCCCTGGGTAGCTTCCTGGGAAGAGACGATGATTCCTACACAGGGGGAGGCACTTAATGTGCAGAATGGTTTGCTATGTGCGTATGCTCAGCCAATTCTTTCAAAAATTAGCTTTGCCGGTGATGGATCCATAACCCTTGGTTTGATGGATCGATGGGCCCATCAGACCGGACATCTCAACTATAGTACCCGGTTAGGTGACCGTACCCTGGTTATTGGATACGCAGCGGGAGATTTAATCAAAGTGTTTCGCTCTGCCAACGGTCTGTATATAGTCGAACAATCCAATTCGGATGATGGTATCTACTATCGGAAGGATGATGGCCCAAGTTATCATGGAGAGTTTTACTATGAGGAGAATTTTATTTCTCCTTTGGCCCATCATGGGGAGATTGTGACGGGAGGCCAGGCTATACTACCCGGCTCTAACACGGTAGCCGTTACGGTTCATAGTCCGATTGTGACGAAAAACCCCTATTTCCAGTATGATGGTCTGTTGACCCAGGGTCTGCATTTCTACGACATGAATACAGGTAAACGTACCGGTGAATATTTGTTTGTCGAGCAGTTTGTTTTGGGAAAAGCCAATGGTCTTGGTGATATTGCCATTGCAGAGGATGCTGCACCTCCTGCAGTAGGTAATTATGTATGGTGTGATGCAAATGGTAATGGAATTCAGGATCCAACAGAATATGGAATGGATGGAATCGAAGTATCATTACATGATGAGGAAAACGCATTGGTTGCACTTTCTCAGAAGACCACCACTGATGGTGGCCAATATTACTTTGATAATCTTCTACCCAATCATTTATATGAGCTTCGGATTGATCTGGATCAATTGATTAATAAAGGTTATTCGGGAGTGGCATCACCGCTGCATAGCAGATCCTCGCTGATTGACTCTGATGGTGATGATGTAACTCTGCCAGGTTACGCGATCATTGAGTTCATGACAGGAAACGACGGTCAAAACCGGGACGATCTTGATTTTGGATTCTTAGGTCCGTTAGCATTGGATGCTCAGAAGATCCTTTGTGAAAATGTAAGTATTCTACCCCCTAATCTACCCTGTGCTGATTTTTCACTTGCAGATGTAAAATCCTGCGCTACCTCATCAAGTACAAATACAGTACAGATATTTCCGTCATTTGATGACGCTGAAGATCGTACACGCGAGATACTGAATGACATCAGAGTCTGTGGAATGGACTCCATTGTCTTTGCCCGGGTCTCCGTTAGTGGAGATCCTAACTGTTTCGCGATTTCCCGGATTGATCTAATGGTTCAGCCTGGAGCGGGTGGTCTAATTGTTGATTTTGTAGAAATCGTTTGCCCGTCTGACCCATTTGATCTTTTGGCCTATTTGCAGTCTCAGGGTTTTCGCGGAGACCAAACAACTCAATTCTACACTGATCCTGCGCATATGATGACGTATATGGGAGATCCGATGTCGGTTCTGCCGTCCAGTTTTCCTTTTATACTCTATTATGATGACACCATCGTGGAAGGTGGTTGTGGTGTTCCCGGGTCCATTACCCTCATAGAGATTCCAGAGACGGAGATTTTTGCGGGCAATGACACAAGTCTTTGCGGTCTGGATTGTATTGACCTTACCTTACTGCAGCCTTATTTTTATGCCAATGGTACAGGTGCTACTGAAGCTATCTGGACATCTTCCGGCACCGGCATTTTCGTCGATGATGCCACTTTTGCCAATGCACATTTCTATTGTCCGGATGCTAATGATCTGGCTGCCGGCCAGGTAGTTTTATCGCTGACAGTCACTGATGATCCATGCGCTGTCGTAGCGCCTTCTTCATCAGTGCTTATTTATTTGACGGCTGGAACACCTTCATTTTTGGAGGTTCCCCGGGATACGATTGATTGTTACCATCCCTTTGCAATTGATCCAGCTTCGTTTGATACTTTTCCCGGATGTCAATTGGTGCTTGAATGTATTGATACACTGGTCGGAGAAGTGGTGGACTATGAAATTATA
Source organism: Saprospiraceae bacterium (assembly GCA_020437045.1). GTDB lineage: Bacteria > Bacteroidota > Bacteroidia > Chitinophagales > Saprospiraceae > JABDMH01. The sequence goes on from JAGQWV010000158.1 coordinate 2,080, forward strand.
CTGGGAGATTGTGAAAATATTATAAAGCAGGTAAAAAGAACCCTTAGATTTCAATACGAGAAGGAGGAATATTTCTGTATGGATACCATTACGGTAAGGGCGCTCCCCGATACCGTTATTTGTCCTCCGATACGTGATAGTGTATACTGTGTGCCCGGATATTTAAAAGATGAAAATGGTCATCCTTCACCTATGCAAACCGGTGTACCCATGGCCGGTGAGGTTCCGCTTTGGCCCCCACTTCCCAGCGATTGCGATATTTTGGTTACCTACAAGGATGTTGAGTTTGGTGGCATTTGTCCGGCTACTATTCGTAGAGAATGGTTGATCAAAAATAGCTGTACCGGAGCTTTTGATTCATGTACCCAATGGATAATGATCTTCGATACAACAGCACCGGTGATTACCAAATTGGATACGGCGGCTTTTATCACGCCGATACCGTCCGGATCACATCATTGTGAAGCTGAAATCAGGGTTCCCGGGATCATGGTTGAAGATACCTGCAGTGGTGTGAAACAAGTGAAGGGAATGATTAATGGACAGGTAATCGAATTAGTCTTTAATTCCATTTCTGGTTACTACGAAAGTCCTGTATTGATCAAAGTTCCGGTTTCTGAAATTGATCCTTTGCATGATTATTATAATATCAGCTATGTGTCTTATGAGGTTATTGATAGTTGCCACAACCGTTCTCTGGTAGATAGTCTCCCTCTCTATGTGGTCGATAAAACCAAACCTGTAGCTATTTGTGACAAGGGATTAAATATTACTGTGGCAGACTCCACCGTTTGGCTCCCGGTAAGCATATTTGATGAAGGTTCCTGGGACAATTGTGGAATCGGGTTATTACTGGCCAGAAGAGTTGATTGGGCTACCGCATGTGGTATGAATCTTTGTGATAGCCTTTTGTTTGTGGGAATAGATGAACACCATGATTCATTGTTTACGGCAGTTCTGGAAGAAAATAGACATCTGAACCCTCTGGAGGCACACTATAGTGAAACCATCAAATGGTTATGTGAACAAGGTGGCATTTGTTCATATCCAGTTTTATTGGGATGGGCATATGATCTGATGAGATATGCTGTGAAAGATTGTCGTGAGCATCCCTATGCCGTCAATGACCAATATATTCAAGACCTCATCAGATCATGGCTACCTAATGTCGATTCCTCTCTCTGGTTAGCCACTGTTTTTTCCTGTCTTGATACCAATTCTACTCCCATTTATGGATCGACTCCCGGACTTAATGATGCTTTTGTAGTGGGTCTGAACGAAACCCTGAGTTTGACCGATATTTACGAGAAGTCTTCCTTACTGGATCTAGGCGTGAAATTGGGAGGAGGATGGAGTGCGAAGGTGCCGTTCTGTTGTGAAGATGCCTGCCAGGACATAATGGTAGAATTACTGGTTATGGATTATTGGTGTAATTGGAGCAAATGTTGGACTACCGTTCGGGTTGAAGATAAAACACCTCCTATAGTGATCAACGATTTAGCGGATGTATCGATCACCTGTAGTGCCTATGAACAATTCTATGCAAGTTCGGTGCATTTAGCCCAACAGGGGATCTTCGATAGCCTGCAGATTAAACTTGGGGGATATGATCATATAAGTAAGCGTCAGAGCACAACGGTGGGGGTAGATAACTATCAATTATTAAATCTTGTATGTGATAGTGTTTTGGTCACGTATGATTCGCTGGTCTACGATGAGCATGCCGGTTATGTCTGGAAAACATATCAATCATATCAAACAGAGTACCGGCAGGAGACAGATACCAGATTTCGCGGTCAGGTCGCTGACAATTGTGGCCTCATCAGCTGGGAAGAGAATCCCTGGATTTCGCTGGATGATTGCGGAACCGGTTTCATTAAGCGAACCTTTAAGTTTGTGGGGCAATGTGGATCCGGAACATCCGGACATGTGATAGACACTATCTCTCGTCAACAGATCATCTGGGTAACAAACGATTGCGTTCTTTCGAAGAGTATGTTTAATTTTCCAAAGGATACCGTGGTCAATTCCTGCGAGATTGAGTTTAGTGATGATGGTAGTGGAAATGTAGGTGCAGAACTTAGTCCCGATTTTCTTGGGCGGGCGACCTACTTATTATCAGCAGATTGTCGGCGGGTCGGAATAGGTTATTACGATAAGGTTTTTAAAATCGTCGGTGGGAACCAGGCGTGTTACAAAATATTACGGACATGGTGCCTTGCTGACTGGTGTCTTTTAGCTTCTTCTGAAAAGGAAGGCTGGTGGTTTGAAAAACAATATGCTGGAAAATATCTCAGCTATACCCAAAAGATCATTGTTGTAGACAGCACGGCTCCAATTTGCAATATTCTGGATTTACCAGGTGAGGTATATACACACGGCTGTGATTACACAATTGAGGCACGCTTGGCGATCGAAGCATATTGTGGCAGTGTCGATTATCGTTGGCAAATATTAAATCAGAAGACGCAATTAGTGGTAGGTAAGGGAATGGGAAGTTCAAATACTGTAGAACAAGGAATAATCATTGAAGCAGAATCTTTAGAGCCAGGTGATTATTTGCTTAAAGCTGTGGTAGTAGATGACTGTCAAAATGAAAGTTGGTGTCAACAAGAATTCAAAGTAATTTCGAACAATAAACCTACACCCGTCTGTGTAACCAGTATTTCCGTAGAATTGACTCCCATGGATACTAATGGCGATGGTTTGGTGGATACCGCTATGGCTATCATTATGGCATCCGACTTTAATCAAAGTAGCTTGCCAGCGTGCGGTAGTTCCGTCTCCGGCTTGCAGTATCGAATAGATTTTGCTCATATAGATCCGATGCTACCCGGTTCTGATGCCCATCAAATATCATTAGGTTGCCTCCATATCGGTGTGAATGCATTGCATTTATTTGTTATTGACGAGAACGGGCAATGGGACTATTGCTCAGTCAATGTGGTGGTGCAACCTAATATGGGGGGATGTACAGACGATATAATTGGGGGAGTGAAAGGAAACACTTCGAACATACCCGTAAAAGTAAATGCCACCGATTTTCAACTGCATCAAAATGTCCCGAATCCATTTCATGGAGAAACAACCATCGGATTTAATGTGAGCCGAAATGGGGTGGCCAGACTCTCGATTTTTGATGTTCATGGTCGTATATTATATGACCGGAGCGACATGGCATCCACCGGGTATAATGAATGGAAAATTACTGGCTTGAGTAATTTTGATGTGAGTGCTTTGTTGTACTATAAACTAGAATATCAGGATCGAGTTGCCGTACGAAAAATGCTCCTGTTGCGGTAGAGAGTTTTCCTTTTAAATCAAATGCTATCAAACGCTTTGGTTTCGTCAATTTAAAGTCAATACCCATTTAATAAAATGAATCCTATATTTGATTCCGGCCAACACTTGAATTTTAATGGTATTAGAAAATCAAATGATAAGTGAAGAGGAAGTCAGGGAGCTTGCATGGAAGTATTATCAGTTTGATGGGCAAATTAGTGCTCTGCCGGGAGAAGTAGATTTTAATTTTCGGCTTAAAAACAAAGATGAGGACGTGACCCTCAAAATAACCCGAGCCCATACCGACCCGCAATATATTGATTTTCAGGTAGCCATCATTAAGCATCTTTCGGAAGGCGGTTTTCCATTGCAAATTCCGGAGATTATCCCTGTTAAAGACGGAAGGGATTATGTAGATCTGGGTAATGGAAGATTTCTTCGATTACAAAAGTGGGTGCCGGGAATGATGTTGGACGAAGTGATACCTCGCTCCCATCATTTGTTGGAAGCATGGGGTAGAACGGCAGGCATGTTTTCAAAATATCTCACCGGCTTTGATCATCCTGGAGCGCACCGGCAGCAAAAATGGAATCCTTCGGAAACCCTGGCATTAAAAAAATATCACCCCTACTTTCAGACGGAGGAACAAAAAGAAATTGCTGATTATTTCTGGGATTTATTTGAAAAGACGACCCTGCCGCAGCTGCCTGCGTTGCGGAAAAGTGTGAATTATAATGATGCTCATGAGCACAATCTTTTAGTCAGTGGATCGCCGGAAAAGCCGGAGATTAACGGAGTAATTGATT
>JAGQWV010000159.1 GCA_020437045.1 Saprospiraceae bacterium
CCATATCGGCAATTTTAAGGGCAACCTTGAAAAAATGCTTCAAGCCGTCCAAAAGGCCAAATCAGAAAATGCAGATATCATTTGCTTCGGAGAATTAGCCACTTGTGGTTACCCACCGAGAGATTTTCTGGAATTCAAAGATTTTATCAGGAGAGCTCAAGATAGCGTAAACCAACTGGCACTCGCCGCAGAAGACATAGCCATTATTGTGGGTAGCCCTGCTATAAATCCAAAAACGGAAGGCAAAGATCTTCACAACAGTGCTTTTGTACTGGTTGAAGGGAAAATTTTGCACCAGGCGAAAAAGACCTTATTACCCACTTATGACATCTTTGATGAAGATCGGTATTTCGAACCATCGGAAGAGTTTAACACCTTCGTTTACAAGGGAAAACGAATAGCTCTCACCATCTGTGAAGACATGTGGAATATCGGTAACGAGAATCCTCTTTATACCATTTGTCCAATGGACGAAATGATGCCCCAGCAGCCGGACATCATGATCAATATATCTGCTTCCCCCTTTGCCTATGACCATAGTCAGGAGCGTGTAGACGTAATTCGCGAAAATGCTCTTAGGTACAAATTGCCATTATTCTATGTGAACAATGTAGGTGCTCAGACGGAATTGATTTTTGATGGCGGTTCCATGGCTATATCACCCTCCGGACATGTCATTGAACTCCCTTATTTTAGAGAAATGATTCAAGTATTCGAACTTGATGAAGTAGTTGATAATCATGATGATGTATTGCAACCAAAGGAAAAACTTGATCTTATCTATCGAGCATTATTGCAGGGCATCGGTGATTATTTTGGCAAACTGGGTTTCAAAAAAGCGATCCTTGGCTTAAGCGGGGGTATTGATTCTGCCCTCACGGCCGTCCTGGCAGCGCACGCTCTGGGTACCGAGAATGTACGCGTAGTATTGATGCCATCGGAATTTTCTTCACAGCATTCGATAGATGATGCGGTGGCTTTAGCTAAAAACCTTGGTTTGCAGTACGATATCATACCTATCCAGGGAGCATATAAAGCCTTTCTAACTACGCTTGCACCACTGTTTGAAGATTTGCCTTTTAATGTCACCGAAGAAAATATTCAGGCCAGATGCAGGGGTGTGATTCTTATGGCTCTTTCTAACAAATTTGGAAACATACTATTAAATACCTCCAACAAAAGTGAGGCTGCCGTAGGTTATGGCACCTTGTATGGTGACATGGCTGGTGGACTTAGTGTAATCGGTGATCTTTACAAAACTGAAGTTTTTGCCCTGTCACGCTATATCAACCGGGAGGAGGAAATAATCCCCTGGAACACCATAACCAAACCACCAAGTGCAGAGTTGCGACCCAATCAGAGGGATTCGGATTCCCTACCGGATTACGAAATTCTAGACACCATTCTCTATGAATACATTGAAAAAGAACTTGGCCCCAGAGAAATTATCGCTATGGGCTATGATGAGAAATTAGTGGCTAGAATCTTGCGATTAGTTAACATCAATGAATTTAAGCGCTTTCAAACACCACCTATTCTTCGTATATCATCAAAGGCCTTCGGAATGGGTCGCCGGATGCCGATTGTCGGTAAATACCTGAGCTAAAATTTAGTAGGTTGTAATACCGGCCTAAAACTGATTTTTATTTTGTCTTATATCGCATCGTCTTCATTTAATACCTAAAATTGGGCTTTATGTCAAATTTTATTTGCTCTTTAATTTAATCAGAGAAACGGAAGATGCCTCTTATAAAAAGATCGGCCCGATCCTAAAGTTGTGATTCTCAGTTTTTAACTTCAAAAAAGGAAGAGGAAGGCTACGATAGAAAGGTTAAAATCATACCTTTGTGCCGAATTTTAAGGCAGGGTCAAAATACCTATGAATTTTTCGACGAAATTTCCAATCAATTTCTTGTTTTCGGTTCTATTTCTTTTGGCGGTAACTTACCCCAGTTTTGGACAACACGAAAACCATGAAACAACTCATTCAGAAGCATCTTCTGATGAACACCATGAAGGCGATATTTGTGCCCATGCGGGACATCACGAGGGCGACTTTGATCCGGCATCAACAGCCTTCCACCACATTGGCAATCCCAATGTTTATTCCATAGGTCCTTTCAATTTTCCGCTGCCGTGTATATTATATACACCAGGAGAAGGGCTGGAGATTTTCTCTTCCGGTAAATTTGAATTTGACTTTCAAGGACATGGAGAGGGTCATAAAGCTTATAAAGGATATGTCCTGGATGCCGGAACGGTAAGAAAAGTGATAGATCCTTCTTTCCCAAGAGAACAGGTTGAAATCGGTGGTGTTGCGCAGATGGGCGAAGATTATTTCGTCTGCTATGGAGGACATCCTTATGCTTTGGAAGCCAGAAGTACGATGGATGGAGGGCTTTTTGGAGGAGGAAGAACGTCCTTTTATGACTTCTCCCTTACAAAGAATGTGGTTTCTATGTTTTTGGTGTTTGCATTCCTGACCTGGGTCTTTTTTACTGTGGCAAAATCTTACCGTGAAAGGGAAGGTAAGGCACCGAAAGGATTACAGTCATTCATGGAGCCGATGTTTTTATTTATTCAGGATGAAGTGGCAAAGCCATTTCTGGGTGAGAAATATGCCAAATATCAACCATTTCTGATGGCCCTTTTCTTCTTTATACTGGGATTGAATCTTTTTGGACAGATCCCATTTTTTGGTGGATCTAATGTAACCGGTAATTTGGCATTTACGATGGCCGTTGCCTTGTTTACTTTTTTTGTCGTAAACTTCAACGGAAAAAAGGATTATTGGAAGCATGTGCTGTGGATGCCCGGTGTGCCGGCAGCGATTAAAGCGGTGATCATTACTCCGGTAGAGATTCTTGGCCTGTTTATTAAGCCTTTTACGCTTATGCTGCGTCTTTTTGCAAACATAACCGCCGGCCACATTGTGGTCTTGAGTTTTATTGGATTGATTTTCATATTTGGTAATTCAGGAGCCAGTATTGGGGGAGCTTCGTTAGGTGCGGTCGTATCGGTACCTTTGACCATTTTTATGATGTCTATTGAGTTACTGGTTGCCTTTATTCAGGCGTTTGTATTTACCATTTTGACTGCATCGTACATTGGTGCAGCGATCGAAGAACATCATCATTAATTCACTTATATAAATAATTAAAAATGATTGGTTCAATTGCCGCTATTGGAATGGGGTTAGCTGTTATCGGTGCCGGAATTGGTATTGGTAATATCGGAGCAAAAGCGATGGAAGCTATTGCTCGTCAACCTGAAGCAGTAGGTGATATCCGGGCAAACATGATCCTGATGGCCGCTCTTGTAGAAGGAGCTGCTTTGATTGCGATCATCGTATCCTATATCTTGCCAGTTGCTGCTTAATAGCAAAAAGTATGAGAAGCCGGCCATCAACGGTTGGTTGACCCGGCTTCTACTTTTTTATCTAGAAAATTCAACTATTAAAGAACTATATCCATGATTTTCCTTTCTGACTTTAGTGTAATTAAGCCCGAATTCGGTCTGTTCTTTTGGTCTTGTATCATTTTTGCGCTTTTTTGGATCATTGTTGGTCGTTTTGCTTTCCGCCCGATTGCTGAAGCGCTAAAAAAGAGAGAAGATGACATTCAGAGCGCATTGGATGAATCGGTACGTACCCGGGAAGAAATGGCTAAAATGAAAGCCGAAAATGAAGCACTGTTGGCCCAGGCACGCGAGGAAAGAAGCCGAATGCTGAAAGAAGCAAAAGAAACCAGCGACGGAATCATCAAAGAAGCTAGGGAAGGGGCAAAGAACGAGGCCCATAAAATTTTACAACAAGCAAAAAGTGAAATTGAGAACCAGAAGAAACAAGCCATTACTGAAGTCAAAAATCAGGCTGGTTTATTGGCTATCGATTTGACAGAAAGATTGCTGAAAGAAGAACTGAAAGATAAAGACCAGCAGAAAAAGCTGGTAAATAATCTGATTAACGATCTTAATCTTTCTTAAAAAAGCCTACCAAAACGATGTCAGTACAACGAATAGCCGGAAGATATGCGAAATCCCTCCTGGACCTTGCCAAGGAAAGAAAAGAGGTCGATGCTGTCCTGCAGGATATGAAGTATATCAAAAGTGCTTTAAAATCCCGTGATCTCTATTTGATGATCAAAAGCCCGATTGTCAATGCAGATAAAAAATTATCGATTTTTAAAAAGATCTTTTCCGATAAGATTCAAAAGACGACGGCGGCCTTTTTCGACATCATGACGCGCAAGGGAAGGGAAAGCTACCTTCCAGAGATTGTCGATGCCTTTATCGAACAATATAAAGATTACAAACAGATTTCAACTGTCATTATAAAAACTGCGGTACCACTGAGCGACAGTGCCCTGGCTACGATCAAAGAGAAACTGGCTTCTTCACCAGATATTAAAAAAAATCTGGAGTTCGAGGTCATGGTCGATCCGTCCCTCTTGGGTGGATTCACTCTTGAATTTGAAGGAAGACAATATGATTCAAGTATTGCCAGCAAGCTTAAAGACTTACGAAAGCAGTTTAGTCATTAATTCACATCAAAATTTTAAAAAATACAGAACATGGTTGATGTAAAGCCCGATGAAATATCAGCGATCCTGAAGCAGGAATTGTCAGGATTTAAAACCGAAGCCGAATTAGAAGAAGTCGGCACCGTATTGCAGGTGGGTGACGGAATTGCACGTGTTTATGGCTTAAATGAGGTACAGGCCGGGGAGCTTGTGCAATTTGACAACGGAACTCAGGCCATCGCATTAAACCTTGAGGAGGATAATGTAGGAGTTGTGCTTCTTGGTTCAGGTGAAGGTATTAAAGAGGGTTCTTCAGTCAAAAGAACAGGGCAAATCGCCTCCATCGATGTTGGGGAGGGATTCCTGGGCCGGGTAGTAAATCCCCTGGGAGAGCCTATTGATGGATTTGGCCCGATCACCGGTACCAGATATAGTATGCCTTTAGAGCGTAAGGCTCCTGGGGTAATCTACCGCCAACCAGTGAACGAACCACTGCAAACGGGTATCAAAGCTATTGACTCCATGATCCCCATTGGCCGGGGTCAACGGGAATTGATCATTGGTGACCGACAAACTGGTAAAACAGCTATCGCCATCGATACCATCATCAACCAGAAAGAATTTTATGAACGCGGAGAGCCGGTATACTGTATTTATGTGGCTTCAGGTCAAAAAGCTTCTACAGTAGCTCAAGTTGCTAAAGTCCTGCAGGACCGGGGAGCGATGGACTATACGGTCATTGTCTCCGCATCTGCATCTGATCCGGCACCTCTACAATTCTATGCTCCATTTGCTGGTGCTGCTATCGGAGAGTTTTTCCGTGATACCGGTCGGCCGGCATTGATCATTTATGATGACTTGTCTAAACAAGCAGTAGCCTATCGCGAAGTATCTCTGCTACTAAGAAGGCCACCAGGAAGGGAAGCTTATCCAGGTGATGTATTCTACCTGCATTCACGCCTTTTGGAACGTGCAGCGAAAGTGATCAACAACGACCAGATTGCCCAAAACATGAATGATCTTCCCGATTCGCTCAGGAATGCCCGTGACGAGAATGGACAACCCATTGTAAAGGGTGGTGGATCATTAACTGCCCTTCCGATTATTGAAACTCAAGCGGGTGACGTTTCTGCATATATCCCAACCAACGTAATCTCCATTACGGACGGGCAGATATTCCTTGAGTCAAACTTATTTAACTCTGGAATTCGGCCAGCAATTAACGTGGGTATCTCTGTATCAAGAGTAGGGGGATCCGCTCAGATTAAGTCAATGAAAAAAGTAGCTGGTACGTTGAAACTCGATCAGGCACAGTACCGTGAACTAGAGGCCTTTGCCAAATTTGGTAGTGACCTGGATGCGGCTACAAAGGCGGTACTGGAAAAAGGAGCCAGAAACGTTGAAATCCTGAAGCAACCTCAGTATAGTCCGGTGCCGGTCGAAAAGCAAGTTGCCATTATCTACCTTGGTACAAACGGTCTGTTGAGATCTGTTCCTATTGATAAAATCAAAGAATTCGAAGAACAATTTCTGGATACCTTGTCGCAGAGACATCCTGGGGTACTTAAAGATTTTAAAGCTGGAAAATTGACTGATGAAGGTACCAATACCTTACGGTCATTAGCTGCAGAAATTAGTAAACAGTACAGCTAATAATCAAACATAACCAAGTCTTTCAATAGAGTAGCATAACCTATGGGTGCAAATTTAAAAGAAGTAAGAGAGCGTATTAAGTCGGTTATTTCGACACAACAAATAACCAAGGCTATGAAAATGGTATCGGCAGCAAAACTCCGAAAAGCTCAAGATGCGATCGTCAAGATGCGGCCATATGCCAATAAGCTCAATCTGATGCTTTCGCATATTCTGGCCAATAGCAGTGGTGACAGTTCTTCATCATTCGGTACAGCTCGTGAGGTTAAAAGAGTGTTGATTGTCGTAGTGACCAGTAATCGTGGCCTGGCCGGAGCTTTTAATACCAACATTATTAAGGCAGCTGTGGCATTGACAAATGAAAAATATGCTACCCATTACAATGCCGGTCAGGTTGACATCCTCCCTATCGGTAAGAAAGGATATGACTTCTTCCGCAAGAGGATGAAAACTGACTACATCATTAAAGACTATGTAAATCTGTTTGCGGATCTAAGCTTTGATAATGTGAGTACGGTGCCAGATTTATTGATGAATTACTTCGATGGCGGAAGATATGATGCCGTGGAGGTGTGCTATGGACGCTTTAAGAATGCTGCTGTGCAATATGCCGAAGCCGAGCAGTACTTGCCTGTGCCACAGCAAGAATCTAATACCGATAAGCAGATACGCGCGGATTATATCTTTGAACCCGATCAGGAGAAATTGCTAAAGGAATT
>JAGQWV010000160.1 GCA_020437045.1 Saprospiraceae bacterium
ATCTACCTAACCGGCAATCACGATGATCTTCTTCGGAAATTCAGCGATCTAAAACTGGGAAACCTGGAAATAAGGGATAAACTTACTCTAAAAATCAATGGTAAGAATTATTGGTTTTTTCATGGTGATGTATTTGATGTCTCCGTAAACTATGCCAAATGGATTGCCAGGCTCGGGGGTAAGGGTTATGACCTATTAATCAGGATTAACAGGATTATTAACAGACTATTAAAAAAATATGGTCACCCTCCAAAGTCTTTTTCCAAAAAAATAAAAAACAACATCAAAAATGCGGTCAAATTTATATCCGACTTTGAAAAAACCGCGGCAGAACTAGCCATTGAAAATGAATTTGATTACGTGGTATGCGGGCATATTCATAGTCCCTGCATCCATACCGTCCGAACAAGCCACGGACAGGTTATCTATATGAATTCTGGTGACTGGGTAGAAAACCTCACGGCCCTAGAGTACCAAATGGGTAAATGGCAAATGTTTGATTATCTCGCAGAACATTCATCCAGCAATGTGCCAAGACCCGCCACGATCATTGAATCTGTTTACGCATAAAGCTATCATAGATCTTTATTATGAAAATACTCTATGCTATTCAGGCAACTGGAAACGGACATTTGGCAAGGGCGCGAGAAATCATACCTGCATTGTCTCACAAAGCTGAAGTTGATGTTCTTATCAGTGGTACTCAGGGAGACCTTGCCCTACCCTATCCCGTCTCCTTCCGGAAACATGGTTTGAGTTTTGTGTTTGGTAACAAAGGACAGATAGATCTGAAGGCCAGTTTACAATCATTTCGACCAGTCCGGTTATGGAAAGATATCAAAACCTGTCCGGTAGAAAATTATGACCTGGTAATTCATGACTTTGACCCGGTGACGGCACATGCATGTTATCGAAAAAAAATTCGTAATATTTCTCTGAGCCACCAGGCGGCATTTCACTATTCCGAAACGCCAAGACCGAAAAAAAAGAATATCGCCGGCGAATGGATTTTACAACATTTTGCTCCTTCGAATTCTCATATCGGACTACATTTTCGAGCCTATCATCCATCCATCTTTACCCCTATCATCCGTCAAGAGATCAGGCGGTTAAAATCCGAAAGGCAAGATCACATCGTTGTCTATTTACCAGCCTATGACCATCATTATCTATGTTCAATATTCAGGGAAATCCCCAATATTCAATGGAAGATTTTCTCAAAGCACTACCGGCATAAAGAGTCTCATTCCAATATTGAGATATTTCCGGTCGACACTAAAAACTGGCTCGAACAACTTCGCACTTGTGAAGCAGCCATAGTAGGTGCTGGATTCGAGGGGCCATCTGAAGTAATGTTTCTAGGGAAAAAATTACTGGTGGTTCCGATGAAAAATCAATATGAACAGCAATGTAATGCGATCGCCTTAAAAGATCTTGGCATAAAAACACTTAATACTATTAATCCTAAAAAAATTCCGGAGATTAAAGATTGGATAAGAAATAGCTCGGAAAACATCTTTACATTTCCGGATCATACCCATCAGATTATTAGTAAAATATTGGGAGTGGGTAATTAGTCAAGTGGGAAAGGGTTGAAGGGTACATGGCCGGGTGATTTATTATTTTTTTTATTCTTAAAAAATATTCTTTAAATGCTTCATCTTTTTAATCATCACACGCACACCAATTTCAGCGATGGTCAGGACAGTCTGGAAAATTTTGTTCGGAAGGCAGTACATCTGAACATGATCACCCTGGGTTTCTCTGATCATGCCCCCATCCCGATGACGGATCTCGTTGGTATCGCACCAGATCAACTCTCCGTTTACAGTCAACGAATCGATGAATTAAAAAAACAACTGGAAAACCAGATTCAAATTTACAAAAGTCTGGAAGTCGACTACATCCCAGGTCTAATTTCAGTACATAACCCACATATCGTGAATGCCAATCTGGATTATACCATTGGTGCGGTACATTATGTCGATGGTTTTTCCGATGGAAGTTTCTGGAGTTTTGAAAAGAGTCAGGTGATTTTTGAACAAGGTCTTGAAATGATCTTTCATGGTGACATCCGGCAATTAATCACAAGATATTATACCCTCATTGATGAGATGGTAAACGACCATACTCCGGACGTAGTGGCGCATCTGGATCGAATTAAGAAATGGAATAAAAATAATCGATATTTTGACGAATCGGAAAAATGGTACCGGTGCATCCTAATGACCACTTTAGAAAATATCGCCCGTAAGGGCATTATCCTGGAGGTTAATACCAAGGGCTTTTATAAAAAAGAAACCGAAGATACTTACCCCAGTCGCTGGATACTGGAGATGGCCAATGAACTCAAAATTCCAACCCATCTCGCTTCAGATGCGCACCAGATAGACCATCTAAGGGGAGGTTTTGAGTTTGGTCTAAAACAATTGCAAAAAGTGGGATATAAGAGAACTTTCGTAATGTTAGACGATCAATGGCAGGACAGTAAATTATTGGAAAAACGAATTTATATTTATTGATCATCTATCCCTGGAGAACCCATACTGATGAGCGTCGCCTTTTCATTAAAATACGAGATTTACTTCTCCCTGAATTAACTCCTGACGACCACCTTTTTTTACTAATATCGCTTTCCAAATATAGACTCCGGCATCCAAGGTAGCATTGCCAATTTTACCATCCCATTTCATGTCATTTGACGCAGACATTTTATGTTGCTGATAGACAAGTTGCCCCCAGCGATTGAAAACCTGGAGATCTTTTAGAAGAAAATCACGATCTGAATAGAGCTGAAAAAAATCGTTTACCCCATCACCATTGGGTGTAAAAGCATTGGGTCTATATACCTTTAACGCTTTTGTATAAATATCCTTGACGGCATCAGCGGTGCAACCATCTTCGGTGATCACCTGCAATCTAATTTTAAAATCCTCACGGGCGGTCATCGACTGTTCCTGACAGGTAGCGCAAACATCAATACCGGGACGATCCGCCGTCCAGAAGTAACGAATTGCGGGCTCTTCATTCAAAATATCGGGAACGATAGAAATTTCTTCATATTCTTCCACTTCAATGGATTCGCCAAGCTCCACGGAAATATCTTTTTCTTCTACCCAAAAAGTGGCCGAATAATCCATGCATTCATCGGAAACCTTTATGGTATAGAGCCCTGGATCCGAAACCCGGTTATCCCTCGTAGTCACTCCATCAGACCATTGAAATGCCACCTGATCGGATATCTCCGGCCGGAGGGTCACGGTATCACCTTGGCACAAAGTAATGTCTTTGGAATCTGATCTACGCATAAAAGGTACCAGGCGAAAATCTGTGGCATCATCGACGGCAATTGTACGGGGATTATCCGAAACCATCCATTTATCACTGATCAAGGCCTCTGCCTGATTATAAAATATGGTATCCATCTGGGAATCAAGTACCTTCAACTGTAACTTCAGTTGGATGGGTCCCTCAATCCCCGGAGAAAAACGGATCTCAAAAAACGAAAAACCCGCTCCACCCTCAATCGTTTCGAATCCCTGATTTCCTATGAATGACTCGATGATAAGAGAATCCGGAAATCGATTCTTCAAAATCACCTCATCAAAAACCTCATCTTTTAAATTCACCAGAGAATATTCAAAAGTGACCAAATGACAACTGCTATTCTCAACCGTCATTACCTTGTTGGTAAATATAACCGGTGAGAGACAGGAGCAAGCATCCTGATTATTCTCATAGGTCAGCACTTGCCGAACATTTACTTTTTTCTCTTCGACCGAGAAGCCATAAATATTATAATTATCCAACATCTCATCAGAACCAATTCCCAAGAGCTCAGAATCCTTATTATAAAACAAAGAAGGGATTCCTCCCTGAATACGCAAATTGGAATGCATGATCATACTGGCAAATGCCCGGTTGGGAAGGATTTGTATTTCCACAAGTTCCTGGTTTTTATGATCAAAACCAATAAGACTATGTCTCGCTGGCTGATAAACCAGATCGGCACAGGCAACAGAATTTTCACTGAATACAGGAAGATATTTGATATTAAAGTCTGATGCCTTCAGGTCAATCTGCAAAAGGAGCGACTCAGGCTCATTCATATTATATCCCAGGATATACATCAAGCCATTAATCTGATCAATATCGGCGGCTACAAATGCCAATCCACGGGGTACATTAATCTCCCGTAACTCTACAACTTCGAAGTTAGGGAGAATCTGAATCAAAGTGAGTCCTTCATTAATATCCAGGCCGTAAATAATGCCTTGCCGGACATAATAACTGATGGCATTTAAGCGTCTGCCCGGATAGCGCATTAAATCACGAAACATATAGTTTTCTGTTTCATCATCTATGGAGATCTCCTGTAGTAGGGATGCTCCTCCCACCTCCAAAACACGAAAATTGATCCCGTTACAATCCGGAAGGGACTGCCCCAGAAGGTGCTGCATATACATACAGCAAACCATAATCAAGTTCCATTTTGGTATCATTTAACCTGGAGTGTTCTGCGTTCACTGCCTAAGTTAATGTTATTTTAATTAAAAGTTCACGTAATTGTAACACTACATGATGAATGTCCTATAAAAGCAAGGGGTAAATGCAAGCAAATCAGTGCAAAACATGAGTAAAGAGAGGACGAACTCGGTTTGGTAAACCAAATTTCATACCTCTTTTCCGTTAGAGGAGACTATTCAACGAATTGTCTAAGTTGGGAAGGTACTACGGCTTTTGTGGAGGAAATTGATTTCTCCAGATAAGATGATTGAGCTCATCATACATTTTTACCTGAGCACTTTTTTCATCCAGTTCAAAAAGCAAATAATGGTGAATATTGATGATGGTATCCATGTTGATGCGATTGTCATTTTCATCAGGTTCAAGGGAGCCGCCACCACCACCGGAAATGAGAAAATTGGTTCTTTGGGTTCCATACTGTTTTACTAAATATTCAAAATCATGACAATGACCGGACAAGACAAAATCGATCCGGTAGTTTTCGGCATTGTCTTCAATAAAAGTTCGGATAAATTGATCTCCCTCGTATCCAGGCCATCCTTGGGCATAGGGAGGTTGATGTAAAAGGATAAATCTCCATTTCGCCTTCTGCCAGAATTCCGATTGCATCTTTTCTATGGCCCAGTCGTATTGTTTTTTGTCAATACCCAATGGAAACGATCCATTAGGATCTAGGGCAATAAATGCTGCCGGTCCAGCGGTCCAGTTGGTATAGGTTGGACGGTTAGCCCGGATTATATGCCGGATATAATTTTCAGGTACCAGGTCATCATAATAACCATCATAATCATGATTGCCAGCCACCGGAAAAACTAAAACCCGTTTTTCAATCAATGGGGCAAGGCAAGTCAGGAATGAAAACCATTGTGCCATGCTGACCCCATCTGAAGTTAAGTCTCCAAGTCCAATACTAAACTCTAGACCCGGCACATATAACATAGAGTTACAAAGTGCCTGAAACTTAGCCCAACCACCCTGACTATCTCCCCACACGGTAAATTTTGTACTGGCATGATCGTGCACCTGGAAATCTTCTTCCGGCAGGAAAACATCTGATTGATATAGATTAGACAGGTAAAGCTCTTCCAGTTGTTCTAAAACATCATTTTGTTCATTCCAAATTAAATCAATGCTGTCTTTCCTGATCCAGTTGACCTTCTTTAAGCCCCCTTTCACTGCATTATTTAAAACCCGAATGGCTAGTACAGCGGTATCGGAAGTGCTGGGCAGATCGTAGTAATATCCATTAATTGCAGTAAATTGGGAGCCGTCGAGAAACACCTGAGCTCCATCATCAGCATCAACATGGAGATAGTTTTCTAATGATGGGTGCACTTTAGCTACGTACCATATAGCCTGGTTAGGGAGCATAATCCGGTGAGGCAGCTGGGTATGCTCCCAGGTAGAATCTACTTCGGGTGCCTTCGCTACGTGCAGTCGACTCACATGACAAGTATCCCAGAGCCAATCCTGAGGCACAACAGCACGTTCCGAAGCATCTGGCACACAACTCCATAAAACAAACAAGGAGCCCCCTAACAGGGCCCCCCTACTGCCATTTACAAGAATGTATGAAAAAACTACAAACGAGATTTTACTTATTTTTCCCACCATACCTTGGTTAATAATACATCCGGTCCCTGTCTGGAGACCGCTTCATCGTAATTACCTCTATTCAATGCTATCTCTTTAGTTTGATAGAGAAAGCGGCTGGGATACTCTGAATACAATGCATCGGGTCCAGGAGCGATTTGCGATGGATAACCGGTGCGTTTAAATTCAATAAATCCCTGATAATCCGTATAAAATAGCGCCAAATATTTTTGCTTCATAATTTTTTCCAGAGAATTGTCATACACGACTGAAGGACGTTGTAGATAATCCGAAGGCAGATCAACATTCCAATAGGTAAAATTAGCCGTGATGCCGTTATTGTAAAGCAAGGCGGCATCCTCGTCTATCCATCCTCTCTGAGCTGCCTCGGCCAGAATAAACATAACCTCACTGAAGGTCATTAATCGCCCCTGGTTGGCATTTGGTTGAAAATAGAAATAGTTGATATTAAACTTGGAAAGAAAAGGGTCGCCCCCTTTATAAGTGTAAGCCGGACCATCCACGATTCCATTCTGCATACCTTCAATAACCGGATTTCCTTCGATCACGGAGGTGGCAGTGGGATCGGCAAAGAACTGAAGTCTCGGATCATCAAATTCACGTAAAATTCCAACCATGGTCTCACTTATACGGTACTCATTGTAAGATCCTACCCGGTATACCGATTCTTCCGTGACCGGATGGGCATTTGGATTAGCGGTAAGAAAAGTAAGAACTGCATTATCGTCATTGCTTTCCATCACCGGATATTCCGCAGGATTCGCTGCTATCTGAGCAATCACAGACTGTGCTGTCGAGGGATCAGCCTCCGATAGTCTAAGGGCAACTCGTAGCCTTAGGGAGTTGGCAAATTTTCTCCATCGGACAAGATCGCCGGCAAATAATATATCTCCTTTGATCTTAGGCAAACCTGAGCCGGCCAACAAGGAATTAGCCTTTTCCAGATCAGTCAGTAAAGCTTGGTAGATATCTTGTTGCTTATCATAACGAGGTTGAAATATCGGATCTTCAGCATTGGCTTTGGCAGCCTCGCTAAAAGGAATATCACCCCACATATCGGTTAAAATCTGAAACAACCACGATTGCATGATCAATGCCACAGCTTCGTAACTATCATTGCCGGTATTCTCAGCAATCTGTCGCAATGCTTCCAAATCCCGGATCGTCAGATAGTGAGACTCCCAGGTTCCTGACTGTGTTCCCCAATTGAATAGGTCAAATTCCGTAAAGACAATCCGAGCTCCATATTGAGCCATGAGATTTCCTTCACTCCAGGCATCACCGACTACCCTATTAATGGAATTGCGTTGGGCATTGGTGAGAAGTAATTCCGGATTATTATTGATCGATGTGGCTACATCCGGATTTTCGTTAATGACCTCAAACTTTGTACACGCCTCAAGACTTAACACAAGTAAGGCGGAAAAAACTATATAGTTATATATTTTCATTTTTTTTCTTTTAAGACTTCAAAATTTAGAATCCGACGTTTAGAGAAAATCCAAAACTTTTTGTAGATGGAACGGTAGCATTTTCTACTCCCGGCACATAACGTCCGCCTCCAAAAGAAAGTAATTCAGGATCTCCGTGATTGAATTCTTTAGCCCAAAGCCAAATATTATTGCCGATTAAAGAAAGATCAAGCGTAGTCAAAAAGCTTTTTTCCAAAAGCGATTTCGGTAATTTATAAGTGAGTCTTACTTCTCTCAATTTCACAAAAGTGGCATCATAAATGCCCTCCGACTCATTTTGACGTCGATATCGATTATTGTGATAGGCATTGGCATGAACAATAATATCATTCGGAGCATATCCGGTCACGTTACCCTCAGCATCGAAAACTTCCTTTACTCCCGCACCGATAATTCCATCGGTATATGTTTGCCCGTTGGTTTCATCGGTCCAGGTTAAACCCGAATCATAAATTCCAGGATGGGGGCCTCCAAACTCGGGGGACCTACCCCAAAGGGTCTCTACCACGTTTCCTGAAGTAGCAGCAATCAATCGCGTTCGGGACAATAATTCACCTCCCTGGCGCCAATCAAATAAGAAGCTGAGACTGAAATTTTTAAAAGATAGATCATTGTTGATACCCAGGGTGAAATCGGGATTATAATTACCTAATTTTTGCAATTTATTATCCTCACCGACAAATCCCTTGGTAAAAATTACCTCGCCATAATACGGACTATTTTCATCCGAAACTCTTTTCACTCCGGTACCCCACATATCACCTAGTGATCCACCTTTTTGGGCAAGCAAGGTAATGCCATTTCCACCGTATACATATTGGTCAACGCCATCAATCAATTCCAGTACTTCATTTCGATTTTTTCCGAAATTAAAAGTCGTATTCCAGTTAAAATACTTAGTCTTAACCGGCACCAGATTTAACATTAATTCTATTCCCTGATTTTGAATTTTTCCGGCATTGATTACCCTTGAAGTCTTTCCACTGGAATGGGGTAAATCAATAGCAAGAATCTGGTTTTTGGAGATGGAATTATAATAAGTAAAATCAATTCCGATGCGATTTTTCAGAAGACGTACATCCGCACCCATCTCGTAAGAAGTTTGGATCTCCGGCTTCAGATCGAAATTAGGCAATGTATTTGATGGTGAAATGGTTCCGTTAGAACCCCACTGCGAACTACCAAAGAAATAAGGATCACTGAGACGATATGGATCAGTGTCACTTCCTACCTGCGCCCATCCTAAACGAACTTTGGCAAAAGACAATGCACTCCCGGTAGGCACATCAAACATATCCGTCAAAATAGTACTTAAAGATACTGATGGATAGAAATATGAATTATTGCTCTCCGGCAAGGTACTTGACCAGTCATTTCTGGCAGTAAAGTCGAGATATACCATATTTCTATAGGCAATTTGACCCAAACCATACAGGCTGTTTATTTGCTGTTCGGGTCTGCTTATACTTTGTACCAACGGACCGTCAACATTTGTAAAAGAATATACCCCCGGGATTATCAGCTTATTAGCACTTATGCCGTTAAAATGATTTTTACGAATCATACGGTTGCCTCCGAAAGAAGCACTGGCAAACCAATCTTCTGAAACCTGCTTATTATAGTTTAAAAGAAAATCAATATTCGTTTCATTGAAATTGATTTTATCCTCCCGGTATTGACCGTTCGGAAATCGTTGTGTACTATACG
>JAGQWV010000161.1 GCA_020437045.1 Saprospiraceae bacterium
GAAAAAGTAGCAACCGGTACCTATGTCAATCCTATCGTGGCTCTTATACTCGGCTGGATTTTTAATAGTGAAAAAATTCCCTTGCAGTCGATTATTGCTGCCGTCATTATGTTGACCGGGGTATATTTTATCAATACTTCTAAGACGGTCAAATTAGCGCCCCGCAGACTGAAGTCTAAAGCTTGAGGTTAGTCATTTGATTAACTTAATCCACTTGCAAAGTGATCTGGTCTACATAGGGGCTTCAAGACTACTGTTTTTGGCTGAAGCGTTCACCCTGTTGAATTGACGTGTGGAATTGAAGAATCCTTACATACTCCCCTAAATCGAAGTTATACATTAATTCTTTAGCGTACTTAAGATCAGGAGTTGACCTTTCATGGAGAATAACTCCGCATTACTTCATGAGACATGGATCCCTTTCATTACCTATGTTTAAACCAGTAATATTGGAAAATCAGTTTTATTTTTTTGTTGAATTAGTATTATCAATAATATGTAAATGACACATAATAATAATTTTATCCGACATTAAGTGACAACAAATGCTTTTATCTGCTTGCAAACGAAATTAAATACTTATTAACCGACTCGTGGGCATTACCCTCTGCAACTTTGTGATGTCAGTATAACAAACCATCTAATATGGTATTTCGATTTATTAATTATTAAAATTTAATGTCATGAAAAATTTAGTAAACAGAGTGCAATTAATCGGTCATTTAGGAAAAGATGCAGAGGCTATTGATGTGGGCAATGGACGTAGATTAGCAAAGGTAACATTGGCTACCAATAATTCTTATTATGGCAAAGATGGTCATAAAGTGGAGAGTACCGACTGGCATAATCTGGTGGCATGGGGACGTACCGCAGAATTGATGACAGCCCTGGGAACGAAGGGAGCAAAAATGGCGGTAAGTGGTAAAATAAGTACCAGGAATTATGAAGATAAGGAAGGTCTTAAAAAATACGTCACAGAAATTATTGTAGACGAATTTATGATGGTAGGTGAAAAGGTGCAGAAACCCTTTTAATAATTACTTTAAAAGTAATGATGGTTTTCAGCACAGAGAAAGGTGATGGGATTTCTTCCATCACCTTTTTACATTATACGCATTTCTTCGCTGGTTTTTGCACTCGGTGGCATGGTTATATTTTTTGTAAGGGAGATAAAGGTGATTCGGTAGCTAATGAACATTCAGGAAATTTCTAGCTTTGATGGATTACAAAAAGTACAATTGATGAAAGCTACCTCCGCAACGGTTATTTTTCTAATCCTGACCATATCCTTGCTACATTCGCAAAACTTCCGCGTGTCGTCACCCGATGGAACTATCGAAATCAATGTAAAACTGACGGACCGGATTTACTATAATCTGGTCGTGGATGGCCGTGAAGTGATGTGGTATAGCCCACTGTCAATGACGACTAGTCAGGGTACTCTTGGGGATCGACCCCAGGTCATTGGTGATAAAATTACTTCTGCTGATGATTCCATCAAGACCGTATGGGGTAGTCGTCGGATGGTGTCCAACCATTATCGGCAGCTGGAACTGGACTTTCAGGGAGGGTATCGCCTACTGTTTCGTGCCTTTGACGATGGTATTGCTTACCGGTTTCTAACGGAGTTAGGTGGGGAGTTGTTAGTCTATGATGAGGAAATCGAATATCGGTTTTGGGAAAATCACAAGATGATCAATCATGTGGTTGATTCATACACCACTTCTTATGAAAAGACCTACAGTCGCCAGTATATTAGTGACGTGGGCGTCGATAATCTAATTAGTTTACCGTCCATCATTGATGTTGGAGAGTTCAAATTGGCGGTTGTCGAGTCAGATCTTTATAATTATCCGGGGTTTTATCTTACCAGAAAAGGGAGTCATAATCGCTACTATCTCAATGGTAGTTTTCCCAAATATCCAAAAAAGTGGGAACCCGGAGGGCATGGACTTTTTAACCTAATTGTAGAAGATCGCGAGCCATTTATTGCCAAGACAGTGGGCAAAAGAGCTTTTCCCTGGCGGGCACTAGTGGTGGCCAGAGCAGATAAGGATCTCGTTGATTCGGATTTAGTATATAAATTGGCCCGTCCTGCCGAGATAGAGACCGATTGGATTCAGCCGGGCAAGGTTGCCTGGGATTGGTGGAATG
>JAGQWV010000162.1 GCA_020437045.1 Saprospiraceae bacterium
ACCGACGGATGATGTGATAAATGGAAATATTAAAAAAGAAGCTAATCTCCATCTAATTGCCAAAAATCAAATCATGGGAGGAAATCTGATCCTGGATAGTGGCTATTCTGTAGAGATGCAATCGGGATTTACGGTTATGCAAGGTGCGACACTCACGGTTCAGATCGATGGTTGTGGAAATCAATAAATAACGAGGTCAGAAAAACTTTATGGAAATAACTTGCAAACAACTCTTTAAGTAAGAAGTAGATCTTAGCAGTTAGAGTCAATATTCATACAGTAGATTTTAGTCTAAAGGTGATATACAGCTGGGAAATTAGGACGAATTTTGGAGTCCTTTTTTACGTGTGATAAAATTTTCTGATATTCTGACGATCTTCCCATGGCAGAGTTATTACCCACTTAATGGAGACAACTTATCATAAATTATTTGGTAAGTTGTCTTTTTTAAGAATCAGTTGCAATTCATATATGTGGATTCGAAAATCAATAGAAAAAATATCAGTTTAATTTCCTCGTAACTGGGAAACAAATTCCTGTATAGAATTTTTCAAGGCATTTCCATGCTGCGATATATGCTTTATAAAAGCACTGCCGACGATAGCCCCCTGGGCAAATTGACATGCCTGATTAAAAGTTTGGTGGTTCGAAATCCCAAAGCCGATCAATCTCGGATTTTTTAAGTTCATGGCATTGATGCGGGCAAAATAATCAAGTTGCGCATTGGTGATTTCTGATTTTGCACCGGTAATAGATGCATTAGATACCATATAAATAAATCCACCGGCTAATTCATCGATCTTTTTCACCCTGGCCTCAGAAGTCTGTGGTGTGATCAGAAATATAATATGTAATCCCGATTTTTCAATTTTCTCTTGTAACTCCAGTTCATAAATATCTACCGGTAAATCAGGAATAATAAGTCCATCAATACCAACAGCTACACAAGCATTCAAAAACCGGTCTACACCATATTGCATCATTTGATTCAGATATCCCATAAAGAGAAGGGGAATCTGCGTTTTGGAGCGAATGACTTTCAACTGATTAAATAACACATCGAGTGTCATCCCATTTTTGAGCGCTTGACTTCCGCTTTCCTGAATCGTGGGTCCATCGGCCATAGGATCAGAATAGGGCATTCCGATCTCAATGACATCCACTCCTGCCCGATCCAGTGCCAGAATTATTTCTTCGGTATCATTAAGCTCAGGAAACCCGGCAGTAAAATAGATATTGAGAATCTCTCCTTTTTTCTTCTGAAACATTTGGTCTATACGGTTCACGATTCCATTTTTTTTATGTACGTACTTAAATCTTTGTCTCCCCGACCGGAAAGATTGATGACAATAACATCCTCCGGTCGGTACTTAAGGTAGCTCATCGCAGCGAAAGCGTGAGCTGATTCCAATGCGGGAATAATTCCCTCCAGACGGGTCAGTAAAAAAGCGGCCTCCAGGGCCTCAGCATCGGTAATACTTATTGCCTCAGCCCGCCCGGTGTCGATAAGATGGGCATGCAATGGTCCGATACCCGGATAATCAAGACCAGCAGAAATTGAATAGGGCTCTATGATCTGTCCATCTTCCGTCTGCATCAGCAAGGTGCGACTACCATGGATGATACCCTTGGTACCCAAGACACTGGTTGCTGCAGATTCTCCTGAATCGACGCCAAGTCCTGCTGCTTCTACCGCCACAAGACGAACCTGATCCTCATCTAGATAATGATAGTACGCACCGGCGGCATTACTCCCCCCTCCCACACAGGCCATAATAATATCCGGATTTTCGGAACCGGTTTGCTCTTTCAGTTGCCATTTCATCTCTTCACTGATCACCGATTGAAAGCGGGCAACCATGTCCGGATAAGGATGAGGCCCCACCACAGACCCAATAATATAATGAGTGTCATTGGGATTATTTATCCAATCCCGAATCGCCTCGTTTGTGGCATCTTTTAGGGTCTTGCTACCGCTGGTCGCAGGAACTACTTTCGCTCCCAGCATTTTCATCCGTGACACATTAGGGGCCTGTCTGGCAATATCAATCTCCCCCATGTATACGATGCATTCCAATCCCATCAATGCACAGACCGTTGCAGTTGCCACACCATGTTGTCCGGCACCGGTCTCGGCAATAATTCTGGATTTGCCCAGTCTTTTTGCCAGTAAAATCTGCCCGATCGTATTATTGATTTTATGCGCTCCGGTGTGGTTCAGATCTTCTCTTTTGAGATAAATGTGCGCATTAAAATGCAGGGATAGTCTCTTTGCATAGTACAGAGGTGTTGGCCTGCCGACGTAATTTTTCAACAACTGCTGCATTTCATCCTGAAAATCCTTCTCTTCCATGATTTCCAGATATCGCGATTTTAATTCTTCAATATTGCTATGCAACATTTCCGGAATAAAAGCTCCACCAAATTCACCATAGAAGCCCCTGCCATCAACCGAATAATGCATATTTAAATTTTTGAATTAGATTAATATTTTTAAAACCCGGATCTATTTCAAACCGACTGTTGATATCAATACCCACCCATTGAGGATGACTAAAAGATTTTAATTCATCTACACTGTCAATGTGAATACCTCCACTCAATAAAAAGGGTGTCTGTCCTGTGTACTGCTGCAAAACTCCCCAATCAAAAGATTTTCCTGTACCTCCAGGTAAAATACCTTTGGTATCAAACAAAAAATAATCGCAATGACCTTCATAGGGAATCGTATCCTCAAAATTAAAATTACGATCCACCGAAAAACTTTTAATCACCAAAAGATTTCGACGACGATAATGATCGCACTGCTCGGGAGTCTCGATACCATGAAATTGTAATCCATCCAATTGGAAGGTCTTTATTTTCTTGATGATAAAAGTATCCTCTGCATCAACAAAAACGCCGATTTTTTTGGCCACCACTTCACTTAAATCCGGTGGATCATCAACGTAACGGGGAGAACGTTCGTAAAAAATAAAACCCATCCAATCCGGGCCAATACGCTGAACCTCCTCAATATTATCCTGATACTTCATACCACAAACCTTAAATATCATTATTTGCGGTTTTTTAATTCTAAAATAGCTTGTCGAAATTCAGCACAAGCAATTCCGGGCATCTTTGTTTTCATAAAATTCTCTCCGACCAAGAAGCCTTCAAAACCCGCGTCAATCAATTTTACTACAGCGGCCGGATCACTCAACCCACTTTCCGAAATCCGAATAAAATCATCAGGCAACTGGTGCAGAAGTTTGATAGATGCATCTAAATCAACCTCAAAGGTCTTTAAATTCCGATTGTTAATTCCAACAATGTTGATGTATTCATTGATTTTAGGAAGTTGACTATCCGTATGCATTTCCAGAAGAACTTCCATACCCAATGAACGGGCTGTGCGACTCAAATGCAATACCTCCTTTGAATCCAAGACCTCAGCAATGAGTAGTATCAAATCAGCACCAGCACTTTTTGATTCGATCAGTTGAAATTCATCAATAATAAATTCCTTTCTTAATAATGGGACCTGTACAGAGCCTCGGGCAACCTTAAAATCTGCCAATGATCCACCGAAATATTGCGAATCAGTTAATACCGAAATCCCGGCACATCCCGCTTCTTCATAACCTTCCACTACCTGAGGCACCAAGGCATCATTGTAAATATTGCCTTTTGATGGTGATCTGCGTTTAAATTCAGCGATGATACCTACGGGTGCTTTATGCCGAATAGCTTGAGACATCGAAATAACCGGTCTTTCGAAAAACTCAGAGCGCTCTAATTCACGAACAGAGATATGTTTTCTTTGCTCTGCCACCTCCTTTTTCTTGGTCTCTATGATCTTTTGTAATATATCCATCCTTCTGTAGGTATCCTTCTAGTTTTCCAATGCGCGTTTTAAACAGTCATATGCCTTTCCTCCATCCAATGATTCTTTGGCTTCGGCGATGCAATCTACAAAGGAACGATCCGGATCAAAGCGTTGAATAGCTAAGCCTGCATTGGCATAGATCACATTTCGCTGTGCCTCAGTACCTTCCCCTTTAAGAATAGTCAAAAATATTTTGGCTGCTTCCTCTACAGTATCACCCCCATGCAAACCTTGAGGATCTATTTGGACAAAACCCAGGTCTTGCGGAGTCACAAATAAATCGTCTTTTTCCGTACGAAAGCTAAACCGATCCGTGAGGGAAATTTCGTCATAACCATCCAAATTAAAAATCACGGCAAAAGGATTAAGGTCTTCCTGTAATATATATTGATAGAGTCTTGAAAGGTTCATATCAAATACTCCTAAAAAATGCCGTTTCGGACGGGAAGGGTTTACCAATGGCCCGAGCATATTAAAAAAGGTTTTCATTCCCAATGCCCTACGTACCGGTCCGACAGCTTTCATGGCCGGATGAAATAAAGGCGCATGTAGGAAGACCATATCCGCATAGTCAAGACGTCTTTTTATTTCATCAATATCATTGGTAAACTGGTATCCCAAATGCTCGAGTACATTGGAGGATCCGCTCACCGAAGAGACCCCATAATTGCCATGCTTCGTGACCGGATATCCAGCGCCCGCCACCACAAAGCTGGTCAGTGTGGAAATGTTAAAGGTATTTTTACTATCACCTCCGGTACCTACGATATCAATCGTATCCCGGCCCTCCAAATCTATCGGGATACAAAGCTGCAAAAGGGCATCTCTGAAACCGTGTAATTCATCTTTGGTAATCGGCCGCATCTTAAATACCGTAAGAAACGATGCTAATAACGCATCATTGAATTTACTTTCACTAATTTCTAATAAGATCGTTTTGGCCTCGTTGCGACTTAAACGTTTCTGCTCAAATAAATCCTCTAAAACCTTTTTCATTATTAATATATTTTATCAGGCCAGTGAACGATTATTCTTTCTTTCAAATAATTGCTCCTGATATTTTACTGAGTAGTTGAAAAAATTCTTCAAAATCGTCTTGCCATCCGGAGTGAGAATACTTTCGGGATGGAATTGAACCCCCCGTACATTATATTCCTTATGTCTGAGGGCCATAATAGTGTCGGTATGATCTTCGGCAATAATCTCCAAGCAATTTGGAAATTTATCTTTCTCCACAATCCAAGAATGGTATCGTCCGGCAGGAAATTGCTGAGGCAAACCCTCAAATAAAACATCTGGCTTGGTAACCCTGATTTCCGTAGCGACCCCATGAAAGACCCGATCCAGATTATGTAAGGTTCCTCCAAAGGCCTCTCCGATAGCCTGATGACCAAGACATACACCAAGAATAGACTTTGTTTTGTAATAGGTACTAATGACCTCAGGTGTAATGCCTGACTCCGAAGGGATACCCGGTCCGGGCGAAAGAACAATTATGTCATAGAGTTCAACCTCATTGAGAGGAATGGCGTCATTTCTAAAAACATCAACAGGATAATTCACAATCTCCCGGATATATTGTACCAAATTATAGGTAAATGAATCGTAGTTATCAACCACTAGAATTTTCATAGATATTAATTTAATTGTTCGGCTAATATCAGTGCCCGCTTCAAAGCACCAAGTTTATTATTTACCTCCTGAAGCTCACTTTCTTCAACACTGGCAGAGACAATTCCTGCTCCGGCCTGTCGATAAAGCGTATTATTAATACTCAGAAAAGACCGGATAATAATGGCATGAAGTACATCACCATTGAAGTTCAAAAACCCAATTCCCCCTCCATAGAAAGAACGGTTTATATTTTCATATTTATTGATCAACTCAATTGCTTTATATTTAGGAGCACCGGACAAGGTACCGGCCGGAAAAGTATCTCCAAATATCTGAATAGTGTTAGCACCCTGATCAAGTTCTCCGGTCACCTTAGACACCAGATGGATGACATGACTAAAATATTGTATTTCTTTAAGCACTTGTACGGTTACATTATGACAATGACGTCCCAGGTCATTTCTTGCCAGATCTACCAGCATGACATGTTCCGCATTTTCTTTGGGGTCGGCAATAAGTTTTTCCGCATTGGCCGCATCCTCCTCATCATTTCCCGTCCTTTTATACGTACCAGCAATAGGATTTACCTGAGCAATTTTGCCTCTAACCAACAACTGATGCTCCGGTGAACTTCCAAAAATACGGTATGAACCGTAGTCGAAATAATATAAATAAGGAGAAGGATTTATGGAGCGAAGAATCCGGTATACTTTAAAATCATCCCCTTTAAATTCCTGCTTAAATTGTCTTGATAACACAATTTGAAAAACATCACCTATCTGACAGTGATACTTTCCTTTCGTCACCAGATCCTTAAATTCAGCATCCGTCAGATTACTGGATTCATCTCCAACCAGTTTAAATTCGTAGTTTGGAATGTGATAATCAAAAATGATTCTTTTTATTTTTTCCAGTTGCGACTCCTCTCCTTCAAGATGATTCTCAATCAAATAAATCTCCTCGTTAAAGTGATTAATATTAATTAAATAACGGTAAAAGATATAATGAAGGTCGGGTATCTTTGTCTTATGTTTTTCTTCCGGAAATTTAATGGTGTCGAAATACTTCACCGCATCAAAATTAGTATGACCAACGAAGCCATTGACAGGTGCACCGCTATCTTTGTTAACCTCTATTTCATTCATAAAGGATTTAAAGATCTCGGTAATCTCCATCGGACGAGTCAATGTCATTTCTTTAATTTCTCCTCCAGGATAGCTCAGTGTAACCAATCCATCAATGACTTTTATAGAAGCTAATGGTTCAAACCCAATAATAGAATTACTATTTTCCGACGACCGGTAATCATTACTTTCTAATAAACAGGGTGATAAAAACCGATCGCGAATTTTGAGAAAAATTCCCACCGGAGTAACCACATCACTCAACATTTTCGCGCATTCAGTAATAACTTTTTTCATTTATAGATACTTTAAACGTATTGCGTAAAAAAGGAAGCGGCTCGCCGGGTGAACCGACGAGCCGCTTTTTATAATTTACAAATAGTGCTCTATCAATACACCCTCTTAAGTATATCGAAAGACCACCACCAGTTTTTGTTATTTGTTCTTTTCNTAATTCGATCGCTAATATATACCACTTTTTCCTTTGCTGCAAAATTTATTTACAAAATATCCTTCCAACCTCAACTTTCTTGCCATTTTTCGAGGCTTCTTCACAAACTGCTCCGGTATCAGACGGTCATCCCCTGATACATCTCTTCCCTTAATTGACGTATGTTTACATCTTCCAGATACTCATCCAACGTCTTTAAACGGTCGATCATGCCATTAGGAGTAATCTCAATGATACGATTAGCGACGGTCTGCACAAATTGATGGTCATGAGATGTGAAAATAATCGAACCCGGAAAATTAATCAGCGCATTGTTAAATGCTGTGATGCTCTCCAAATCCAGGTGATTGGTAGGTTCGTCCAGCATCAATAAATTAGCTTCAGCCATCATCATCCGGGAGATCATACATCTGACTTTCTCCCCTCCTGACAGTACATTCGACATTTTGTGAACCTCCTCTCCGGAAAAGAGCATCTTCCCTAAAAAGCCTCGGATGTATTGCTCATCCTTGTTATCAGAATATTGACGCAACCAATCGATCAGACTCATCGGATCGTCACTAAAGAAGGCTTCATTATCAATGGGTAAATAGCCGGTGGTGATGGTCTGTCCAAGATCGAAAGAGCCTCCTTCCGGGGATACCTCGCGATTCAGAATTTTATAAAATCCGGTGGTAGCCAAACCTCCTTTAGAAAGAAGGGCAATCTTATCGCCTTTGTTGACCGTAAATTCAACATCCCGGAATAATACCCTTTCGCCCTGGACCCCGGACAAATTTCGCACCGAAAGAATTTGATCTCCAGCTTCCCTCGATTGAGTCAGTATGATTCCCGGGTACTTACGCGAAGAGGGTTTGATCTCTTCCAGATTTAATTTTTCCAGCATCTTCCGCCGGGAGGTTGCTTGTTTAGATTTGGACGCGTTGGCACTAAAACGATCGATAAAAGCCTGCATCTCCTTTCGCTTCTCTTCCGTCTTCTTATTGGCTGCCAATTTTTGCTGCAAGGCAAGTTGGCTCGATTCATACCAAAAACTATAGTTGCCTGTATACATATTGATCTTTCCGAAATCAATATCTACGGTATGCGTACATACGGCATCCAAAAAATGCCGGTCGTGCGACACCACAATCACCGTATTCTTAAAATCGAGCAGAAAATCCTCAAGCCAGGTCACCGTCTCGATATCCAAATCGTTGGTTGGCTCATCCAGAATAAGAATATCCGGATCACCAAAAAGTGCCTGCGCCAACAAAACTCTGACCTTTTGGTGGCCATTCAATTCCTTGAGCAGTTTAAAATGATCCTCCTCAATCATCCCAATACCACTCAATAGAGCAGCCGCATCCGGTTCCGCATTCCATCCGTCCATCTCGGCAAACTCCGATTCCAATTCCGAGGCACGAATCCCATCCTGCTCTGAAAAATCGGCTTTTGCATAAATGGCATCCTTTTCCTGCATGATCGACCACAACTTTTCATGACCCATCATCACCGTATCAATCACCCGGCAATCATCAAAGGCATTGTGATCCTGCTTGAGAACAGCCATCCGTTTTCCTGGCTCGATTTGAATCCGCCCCCGGTTAGCATCCTTTTGTCCGGATA
>JAGQWV010000163.1 GCA_020437045.1 Saprospiraceae bacterium
AGCGGCACTGCCTGACGCTGCATGTTAGATCCCATCAGGGCCCGGTTAGCATCATCATTTTCCAGGAAAGGAATCAATGATGCAGAAACTCCGACAATCTGATTAGGAGCAACGTCCATATATTCTACTTCTTCCGGTGTCAATACCGGGAGATCTCCATGTTCGCGACACTTAATCCGGTCTGAAAGGAACGCACCCTCATCGTTGATTTTGGAGTTTGCCTGAGCAATACGGCGATAATCCTCTCCTTCGGCAGAAAGATATTCGGCTTCTCTACCCATATCGATCTTGCCCTCTTCTACTCTTCGGTAGGGGGTTTCCAAAAATCCCATCTTATTGACTTTGGCGTGGACACACAGTGTCGAAATCAAACCAATGTTTGGACCTTCCGGAGTTTCAATCGTACAGAGACGCCCATAATGGGAATAGTGAACGTCACGCACCTCAAATCCTGCCCGTTCACGGGAGAGACCGCCTGGTCCCAGTGCCGATATTCTTCTCTTGTGTGTAATCTCAGAAAGTGGATTAGTTTGATCCAAGAATTGAGACAACTGGCTCGTTCCAAAGAAACTATTAATCACCGAAGAAAGGGTTCGGGCATTGATCAGGTCGATCGGGGTAAATACTTCATTATCACGCACGTTCATCCGCTCCCGAATCGTTCTGGCCATACGGGCTAAACCGACTCCAAACTGCGCATACAATTGCTCCCCAACCGTTCGGACTCTTCGATTACTCAAGTGATCGATATCATCCAATTCAGCCATCTGATTGGTAAGGCTGACCAAGTACTTTACTATCGCAATGATATCTTCCTTGGTTAGAATCAACGTTTCAGGATCAATATTCAGATCTAGTTTGCGATTGATTTTATATCTACCTACTTCACCCAGATTATATCTTTTATCTGAGAAGAAAAGTTTTTCGATAATCCCTCTTGCTGTTTCCTCGTCAGGGGGATCTGTACCTCTCAGTTGACGATAGATTTGCTGCACAGCTTCCAATTCTGAGCTGGAAACATCCTTCTGCAGGGTGTTATAAATAATTGAATAGTCTGCCTCAATATCAGCTCTTTGTAAAATGATGGTATCTACCTCAGCCTCGAGAATCTGATCAATATGTTCTTCTTCCAACACTATGTCCCGCTCGAGAATAATCTCATTCCGCTCGATAGACACTACCTCACCGGTATCTTCATCCACAAAGTCTTCTACCCATTTCCTAAGTACCCGGGCTGCTAATTTGCGGCCGACCGCATTGGCAAGGGTTTTCTTATTTGCCTTAATTTCTTCGGCAAGATCGAAAAGGTCCAGAATCTGCTTATCTGAATCGTATCCGATGGCCCTAAGGAGGGTGGTGACGGGAAATTTCTTCTTACGATCTATGTACGCATACATCACGGCATTGATATCCGTGGCAAATTCCATCCAGGCTCCCTTAAACGGAATAACTCTGGCGGAATAGATCTTTGTACCGTTGGGGTGAAAACTCTGACTAAAGAATACCCCGGGTGATCGGTGCAATTGAGAGACAATTACCCTTTCTGCTCCATTGATTACAAAGGTACCTTTGGGGGTCATGTAAGGGATATTACCCAAAAACACATCCTGAACGATCGTTTGAAAATCAACGTGTTCTTCGTCATTACACGACAACCTCAACTTTGCCTTCAGCGGTACACTGTAGGTAAGTCCACGTTGCATACATTCTTCAATTGTGTATCTGGGTGGGTCGACAAAGTAGTCCAAAAATTCCAGGACAAAAATATTCCGGGCATCAGAGATCGGAAAATTTTCCTGAAACACGCGATACAGACCTTCATTGGCTCGATTATCGGGAGTTGTTTCTAATTGAAAAAACTCCTGAAATGATTTGATCTGTATTTCGAGTAGATCAGGATAAGCTGATGCTAGATTAATTTTGCCGAAATTAATTCGGCCATTTTGTTGGTGGGTAGCTACAACTTGCGTTGTCATTCTTGTCTAGATTTTAAAGTGATCAAACCTTTAAGAGGCGTTCCCCTTACATATAAATATGACGATAGGCTTAGCCCAATGTTGCACAATGGACTAAGCCTTTATAGCTTGTATGCCAGGAAGTTACTATGATGGCCAGCTACTTAGGTAATATGAAATTACTTAAGTTCAACACTGGCTCCGGCACCTTCCAGAGCGGATTTTAAACTCTCAGCTTCCTCTTTTGATGCTCCCTCTTTTACTACAGATGGTGCAGCATCAACAAGATCTTTAGCCTCTTTCAAACCGAGTCCCAACAAGTTCTTCACTTCTTTTACTACTTTCAGCTTCTCAGCTCCTGCAGAAGTCAAGGTTACGGTAAATTCGGTCTGTTCTGCGACTGCAGCAGCTTCTCCACCAGCTGCAGGTCCTGCAGCAACTGCAACGGCGGCAGCGGCGGGTTCGATACCATATTGATCTTTCAGAATGTCCTTCAATTCGCTCACTTCCTTAACGGTAAGATTTACTAATTGTTCTGCGATAGCACTTAAATCTGCCATGTCAAATCTTTTTTAATTTTTTGTTTCAATAAAATATATGCGTTGTAAAAACTTGGAAGCCAAACCTATGCACCAGCCTTCTCTTCGATGGCGGTTAATAAAGATGCAATCGTAGAGCCGCCATCGATAGCTGACAGTACGCTCTTGATTGGAGATTCCAACAGTGAAATGATTTCGCCCAATACATCCTCTTTGGATTTGAGGGATGCCAGCACTTCCACCTGATCATCTCCATGAAAAACATCGGTATCTATATATGCGGCCTTTAGAACCGGCTTATCATGCTCTTTTCGAAATTCTTTGATGATTTTTGCCGGAGTACTGGCAGTTTCTGAAAACATGATCGCCGTTGGTCCTTTAAGGGCGTCGAACAGTTTTTCGTAACCACGATCTTTAGCCAACGATTGCATGGCTTTGATCGCCAGGGTATTCTTTACTACCTTCAATTCTACTCCTTTCTCATAGCATTTTGATCTAAGATCATTAACCTCAGCAACCGATAGTGCTGATGAGTCAGTGAGGTAGAAAAAACTATTTTTCTTAAATTTTCTCTTTAAGAGTTTTATTGCTTGCTGCTTTTCAGATTTTGTCATTTTCTTTTCTTTTTTTGGATGTCTCCAACTGCTTAATCGAATTAATTAAATCTAGGATTTACCTTTACTCCAGGACTCATCGTACTCGCAACCGTAATGGTTTTCATGTAAGTACCTTTTGCTGTTGAAGGTTTCATCCTGATCAATGTATCAATCAACTCCTTAGCATTTTCAGCAAGCTTATCCGCGCTGAAAGAAACTCTTCCTACCGAAGAGTGCACGATTCCAAATTTGTCAACACGGAAAGATATTTTCCCACCCTTAACGTCTGTTACGGCGGCACCGACATTAGGTGTCACCGTGCCTGTTTTCGGGTTAGGCATCAAACCACGGGGTCCCAAAATTCTACCGATCCGTCCGACCTGTGCCATGACATTCGGTGTAGCGACCACCACATCAAAATCAGTCCATCCTTCCTGAATTTTAGACACCATCTCATCTAAACCGACAAAATCTGCGCCTGCCTCTTTGGCTTCAGCTTCCTTATCGGGTGTACATAATACCAAAACTCTTTTGGTCTTTCCTGTACCATGTGGTAATGACACTGTACCTCTGAGAGCCTGATCTGCCTTTCGGGGATCGATTCCCATGCGAATATGAATGTCTACAGAAGCGTCAAATTTTGCGACGTTAGCTTCTTTTACCTTTGCCATGGCTTCGCCGAGTGAGTATAGTTGGTTTCGATCTACCAACGCATCAGCAGCCTTTCTTTTTTTGCCAATTTTTGCCATAATCTATATGAGGTTTTAACGTCAGTTTCTGGACTGACTCCCTTCCAAAAAAATGATATGAATTATTCTTCCTCTTCGGTAAATGGTGGTGTTCCAGTGACCGTCACGCCCATACTTCGAGCAGTACCTGCCACCATCTTCATAGCTGAATCCAATTTGAATGCATTGAGATCGTTCATTTTATCTTCAGCTATTGCCTTTATTTGATCCCAGGAAATCTTACCTACCTTGTTACGGTTAGATTCTGGAGATCCTTTTTTCAGGTTTATAGCTTCCTTAATTTGAGCAACAGCAGGTACCGTTTTAGTGATGAAGTCAAAGCTCTTGTCTTTGTATACTGTAATCACCACAGGGGTAATTTTACCTTGCATGTCCTGAGTTTTTGCATTAAAACGTTTGCAAAACTCCATGATGTTAACTCCCTTTGCACCTAATGCCGGTCCTACCGGGGGAGCGGGGTTGGCTTGGCCACCTTTCACTTGTAATTTTATCAGTGCTTCAACTACTTTTGCCATTTTTCAGATTTATTTCTCTGTTAGGTTTGCTTTTCAACCTGCATGAAATTCAATTCCACTTCGGTTCCGCGACCAAATATTTTTACAATTACTTTTAATTTCTTCTTTTCTTCATTGACTTCCTTAATGTCTCCAACAAAATTATTGAAGGGTCCATCAATGATTTTGACTGTCTCACCTTCCAGGAAAGGCTCAATCATAATCTCTTCAGCCTCATCCGATTCATCAGCCTTGCCCAGCATACGGTTGGCCTCTGTTTGTTTCATCGGAATAGGATTATTTCCTCCGAGGAAATTAATGACGTTGGTCATCCCGGAGATACTTTGAATCATCTCTCCGGTAAATTTGCTCGGAATACATTCTATTAGAATATATCCTGGCAAAATATTTCGCTCTTGAATTACTTTTTTACCGTTTCGGATCTTATAAACCTTTTCAGTCGGTACAATCACCTGACTGATGATTTCACTCCATCCGGATCTTTTTACTTCGAGTTCGATTCGCTCTTTTAGCTTGCGTTCCTTTCCGCTGATCACCCGCAGAGAGTACCACTTACGCTCTTCACCAATTGTAGTTTGCTCTGACATGATGATTTAAACTTAAATACCGTAGAAAAAGTTGACAATCTGTCGGGAAACTGAATCGATCAGGAATACCAACAATGCAAAAATCAAAGCAGCCACCAATACCAGGATTGTACTCTGCTGCAGGTTTCCCCAGGTTGGCCAGGTAACCTTATTGATCAGCTCATTGTAACTCTCTTTAATACTGAGGATTAGTCGCTCCATAGCTCTAATTTTATAGTCCTGATCCGCTCAAAGACTGATTCTACTATTTTATTTTGCACGGGCAGGAGGAATCGAACCCCCAGCCTACGGTTTTGGAGACCGTCGCTCTACCAGTTGAGCTATGCCCGTCTATCCGGTATAACACTTAGTTTTGTGACCGGTCTTTTCAAAACAGGAAATTAAGCACCCTGTGCGGAGTGCTTAATTTCACTATATAACTTTATCTCAAATAACTTATTACTCGAGGATTTCGGTCACCTGACCAGCTCCTACTGTACGTCCACCTTCACGGATCGCAAATCGAAGACCTTTTTCCATGGCGATCGTGTTTAACAAAGTAACTTCCAGAGATACGTTATCACCAGGCATTACCATCTCAACTCCATCAGGAAGTTTTACATCACCAGTTACGTCCGTAGTACGGAAGTAGAACTGAGGTCGATATCCGTTGAAGAATGGTGTGTGTCGACCACCCTCATCCTTACCTAAAACGTAAACCTCACATTTAAATTTCTTATGTGGTTTAACGGATCCAGGTGCACAGATAACCATACCCCGTTTGATATCCTCTTTATCGATACCTCTCAACAACAAACCCGCATTGTCACCAGCTTCACCACGAGTCAGAATTTTTCTAAACATCTCAACTCCGGTTACCACGGATGTCAAAGGCTTTTCACCTTCTCTCATCATACCGATGATCTCTACGCTGTTTCCAGTTTCGATTACACCTCTTTCGATACGACCAGTGGCAACAGTACCCCGACCAGTGATCGAGAATACATCTTCGATAGGCATCAAGAAAGGCTGATCAACCAAACGAACCGGCTCAGGGATATCAGCATCTACTGCATCCATCAAAGCCAAGATTTGTGCTTGAGCATCAGCGTCACCTTCCAGCGCTTTTAAGGCAGAACCTTGGATAACACTGGCATTATCGCCATCAAACTCGTATTGGTCAAGAAGTTCACGAACTTCCATTTCCACCAATTCAAGCATTTCCTGATCGTCAACAAGGTCAACTTTATTCATAAACACGACAATATTCGGTACACCTACCTGTCGGGCAAGTAGAATGTGCTCTCGAGTTTGTGGCATAGGTCCATCCGTAGCTGCCACAACCAGGATAGCTCCGTCCATCTGTGCTGCTCCTGTGACCATATTCTTTACGTAGTCAGCGTGACCAGGACAATCTACGTGTGCGTAGTGCCGGTTTTTAGTCTCATATTCTACGTGTGCAGTATTAATAGTGATACCTCTTTCTTTTTCTTCTGGCGCGGCATCGATGGAGTCATAGTCCATTTTCTGGGCAAGACCAGACTGTGACAACACATATGTGATGGCAGCAGTCAAGGTAGTCTTTCCGTGGTCTACGTGTCCAATTGTGCCAACGTTCAGGTGTGGTTTAGTCCTTTCAAAAGTCGATTTTGCCATCGGATAGATTTTTACGTTTCTAAAAAAAAATTAATAACTAATAAATAAATACTGGTTTTACAATGGATTGATTTTTACCGGAATTTAAGCTCAGCGACAAAGCAGCTTTCTTTCCGACGAGGTCATTTCCTTCCGTCTCCATTTCCTGGAGCCAATGAAGGGATTTGAACCCCCGACCCCTTCCTTACCATGGAAGTG
>JAGQWV010000164.1 GCA_020437045.1 Saprospiraceae bacterium
CCCACTAAAAATGAATAAGAACCAAAAAAAAGAGCCGACAAGATGTCGACTCTCACTTATGATTTCTTAACTCATTTCCTCCGATCTGACCACCTGCAGCATGGCAATGATATAGCCATACACAAAAGCAAAGGCTTGCAGACTACTTCCCTCAGCAGCATGTTTCGGCACGTGGTCTGGCATAACCATACCTTCATAACCAACATCTCGCAAAGCTCTTATTACTTCCAGAAAATCCATGTCTCCATTGTCAGGATAGACCTCCTGAAAATGATTCCAACCCCCTTTGATATTTCTTAAATGGATATTAAAAATTTGATTGCGTTCTCCAAAGTACTTGATAATGGGAAGAATTTCCGTTTTTGGGTCTTTCAGTCCTTCCGCAATGGATCCAATACAGAAGTTGAATCCATGATAAGGACTGTCAGACAGTTCGGCAAAACGTTTCATTCCGGCAAAAACATCAGGACTATTCCAGCGGGTGATCCCCCGAAATCCGACCGGGGTCGGTGGGTCAGCTATATGATTTCCCAATTTCACCTTGTATTCTTCTGCCACAGGTATGATCCGGTCCAGAACATACTTAATTCGTTCGAAGACTTCATCAACCGATACATCTCCTGCAATAGTCTTTGGCTGATTCATCTTAACGGCTTCTTCATAATCCCAGGTGCTGTAGACGGCACCGCCTCTTTTTGGATCCGGGGTAGGTTCTGTACGCAGTACCCGGTGGATGGTAGTATTGTAATTAAGGAGACCTACACCGGTTTTTCCGGCTACTTCAATCATTTGCTGGATAATCTCTATCTCTCGATCTCGCTCCGGACTCTTTCCTAACATCATATTGGGATATTTAACCCGGTCTATTCCCGCAGAGGTAAGGGGCAGATGATAGGCATCCAGGCTAATACCATATTTTTCGCAGGCATCCCGCATACGATACGAGTCATCCAGATCCCAACCGACACCTTCTATAATTTTTGGCATGCCACCATCAATATTGTAAACACCATGACGTGCTTTAAACTCTAGATTTTCAATCGTGGTGCCACCAGACTGGCATCCGACTTTCATTAATACTTTGCGCTTTCCGGGTTTATCTTTTGTCACGGATCGTGCTTCTGCGGCACCAAAAGCAGCAGTGCCTAATGAGCCGGCAGCTACGCCTCTCACAAAATTTCTTCTTTTCATAGATAGTTGTTGATTCTTTTGACAGTGCTGGCTAAAAAAACCAGATGCTCCTAAATTACATCTTTTCGGACATTGTCTCGATATCTTTAACTTTTATTTTTACCATTGAGAATTATTTCGAGATTATCGTATTATATCTACAAATAGATTGAAAAACCTCCAGTAACGGATCAATTGGCAAGGGGAGTAACCATGAGCAAGAGGAATAAATATTATCCCACCAAATATTATATACGCATCCTTACCTTTCTCGTATTTTCTTTTTTTGTCCGGTATTATCGCATCCGGGCTAAAGTGCCTCGCCCAGTAAAAAAGCTAAAGCCGCCATATCTACTGTTGTCGAATCATGTGGGATACTGGGATCCCTTCCTTATCGGGCACTTTTTGCCTCATTTTGTCCATTTTGTTTCGTCAGACGCCGCATTCAAAACGAAAATTGCCGGATTTTTTCTTCCTCGTCTGGGAGTAATTCCAAAAAGAAAAAATGTTCGGGATACTCAGGTCATCCGGGATATCATACAGGTGATTGGTCAAGGGGAGAATGTCGGAATATTTCCGGAAGCAGTAAGAAATTGGGCCGGTACAACGTTGCCTATCGATCCCTCCATAGCTAAATTAGTTAGACTACTTAATGTGCCGGTGGTGGTCGCATTAAGCCGTGGTATGAATCTTTTCAATCCCCGCTGGTCAAAAAATGTTCGGAAAACAAAAGTCGAAATCGAATATGGTCTTTTATTAGATTTAGAAGATTTGAAAAATCTATCCGTTGAGGAAATTTTTAAAAGAATAGTTTCTGCTCTTCAATATGATGAAGTCAAGGCACAACTAGCAAATAAAGAAGTGATTTATTCAAAACGAAAAGCAGAGCACATTAATTATGCAGTATATGTTTGTCCCGAATGTGAAGCTATTGGTTCTTTTACGGTAAGTGAAAATGATTTTTGGTGTCTGAATTGTGATTATCATTTGAGCATTGATGATTACGGATTTTTCCGTTTGTCTGGTACTGGATTTATGCATTATAGTAATATCCGGGACTGGTACAATTGGCAGGAAAAATGGATGTTTGACTATGTTGAAAATCTTTATAATGAGAACAGTACCGAAATTATTTTTGTCGATCGCAGTTCGCAGATTTTTCACAGCGCGGACAATGGAAAACTACTTTGGATTGGAAGGGCAGATATTCTATTATACCTCGATCGAATTGAATTGATCTTTTTAGATCGGGAACATACAATTACATTGGATATTGGATCATTACAGACAATAAATCCTCAGGTTAACGAGAAGCTGGAGATTTTTTATCGCAATGAAACCTATCGGTGTGTCGGTGCTAAACCTGGTGTCTCTGGTCTGAAGTGGGAAGTTGCAGTAAATGCTATTTGGAAAATTACGGGACAGACGACAAAATTGTCTCCATATATTAAACAGTAAAATGGATCGATTTAATATTCAAAGGTTAATTGTCATTGAGCGTTGTATATTAATTTAGACTTTAATAGAAGACGGCAATTTCTTCCAGACTTTTTCTCTTTAAGTCAGGCACTTCTGCATCATCCGCGGGATATCCTACAGGAATAAGTAAAAATGCTTTTTCGTTCTCTGGTCTGCCGAGAATTTTTTCAAGAAAATTCATTGGGCTAGGGGTATGAGTTAAGGCAACGAGTCCGGATTGATGTATAGCATTAAGTAGAAAACCTGCAGCCAACCCCACAGACTCGGTTACATAGTAATTTTTCTTTTTTGAACCATCCGGGAGTATATTATAAGATTTCTTGAATAAGACAATCAGCCAGGGAGCTACTTCGAGAAAAGGTTTTTGCCAGTCGGTTCCAAAAGGTTCCAGGTCTTCAATCCAGCTCTCCGACATCCGGCCGCTATAGTTGATTTTTTCTTCCTTTTCTGCTGCGTTTCGAATTTCTTTTTTTAAAAGAGGATCACTTACAGCGCAAAAAGTCCAGGGTTGTTTGTGGGCTCCCGACGGTGCCGTGGAGGCAGTAATTATAATATTGCCAATAATGTCTTTATCCACCGATTGTGGAGAGAATTTTCGCAAGGATCTGCGAAGATTCATTTCTTCAAAATATTGCTTACTTCGTTTGAGCATTTCCGTTTGGCTCACAAACTCTCTTTGATAGGGAATGAAGGACATTTCTTTTGCAGACATAATTACGTTGAGTTATAGGTCTCCCAATTGAGGTCTTACAATAATTTCTTCCACGTCTGCGGTAGGCCCGAGACTATACGCAGACCATATCAGATGAGCTATGTCGCTCGCCTGCATTAATCGGGATTCGGGAAGATCTGCACCTTTCCATGAATCGGACCAGGTGGCGCCGGGCATTAAGGAGGTAACCCTTATACCTGATGTTTTTAGTTCCTCTCTAAGTACTTTACTGAAACCCAGCAAAGCAAACTTCGAAATACTGTAGGAGCCACCATTGGG
>JAGQWV010000165.1 GCA_020437045.1 Saprospiraceae bacterium
TTTCCTGTTTGGGCCAGGTACCTTCAGAAACATCCAATACGCTGACCAGCGGATGTAAAGCGGATAACTTTAGCCCGGAGCAGTAATCATTGACCGTAACCAAATCCTTTATTTCGCTCATATCGAATAACTTATGTACAAATTTAGCAATTGATTCAGTTCGAATCGTAATCAATCAGAGCAATCCGTAATTCTGGTAGGTTTAACCGTAATTCAGGTAAGTGATTTAGTATGAAGACATTGTATTTTTGAAATATAACTTCTCATTTTAAAATATACCTGATATGGCAATCTTTAATCTTAATGTGAATGGTACAACTCAACAGGTAGATGTTGATCCAGGTACACCGGTGTTGTGGGTACTAAGAGATCATCTAAAATTAGTAGGTACAAAATATGGTTGTGGCATCGCCCAATGCGGAGCTTGCACGATCCATCTCAATGGTGTCGCTATGCGTTCATGCATTTTGACTGTGGCACAAGTAGGCAATCAGGCTATCACGACGATTGAAGGACTATCAGAAAAAGGTGACCATCCGGTACAAAAAGCCTGGCTGGAGCACGATGTACCGCAATGTGGTTATTGTCAGGCAGGACAAATTATGAACGCAGTGGCTTTTTTGAAAAGCAATCCCAATCCTACCGATGCAGCCATTGATGGGGCCATGAATGGAAATCTTTGTCGCTGCGGTACCTATACCCGGATCAAGGCGGCCATTAAGACCGCAGCAAGACAATAACCCTGCTATTTGTCCAAGTCAAACATTATTTATCCAAAATCATACATAATGCCAATAGTCAAAACAACCTATAATCGACGGTCATTTTTGAGATCTTCAGCTCTTGCAGGAGGTGGAATGATGCTTGGTTTCAGTTGGCTGGCTTCCTGTGAGCCTTCTATGCCAGAAGAAGCAGGTCTATCAATACCAGATGAATGGTTTGAAATCAACTCTTATTTGAAGGTCGGAAATAACGGAGTAGTTACTATTTTTTCCCCGAATCCTGAATTTGGCCAGAATGTAATTACTTCCATGCCGATGATAGTAGCTGAGGAATTGGACGTCGATTGGAAGAATGTATTGGTTGAACAAGCTCCCTATGATGCCGAAAATTTTGGTTTTCAGTTTACCGGTGGTAGTAATGGCATCCGGTCCCGTTGGGGAGGTTTGCGTATGGCTGGCGCCTCTGCTAAACATATGTTGAAAGAAGCTGCAGCAAAAACCTGGGAGGTTCCTGTCAGCGAAATTACGACGAACGAGGGCGTACTCCGCCATGAAGCAAGTGGAAAGTCGGCCGGTTATGGAGAAATGGCAGCAGTTGCCGCAGAAATGCCCGTGCCTGAACAAGTGGAGCTGAAGGAAATCAAGGATTTCAAGATCATCGGGCAATCAAAGAAAAATGTGGAGGCCTTGAAAATCGTTACCGGAAAACCTCTTTTTGGTCTGGATTACCAGAAAGAAGGAATGCTGATTGCCATGATCATTCAACCACCTGCGTTTGGCATGACGTATAAAACCATCCACAACCTCGACAATGTCAAAGCCATGCCAGGTATCAGGGATGTTTTCAACATTACTACCTATAAAGAAGGTTTTGAAAAGGGCGGATTTGACACCAATGCTTTTCCCGAGTTGGTAGCCATCGTAGGTTCCTCCACCTGGGAGGTAATGAATGCAAAAAAAGCAGTGCAAGTGGAATGGCAGGCATTTGATACGTATACGGAAACCGTTCGAGGATTCAGAGGTACAACGACCAGAAAAGTACCTGCCGGATTGGAGGGTACCACCGGCCACGACTCGGAAATGGAGAAAATGATTACTCAAAAGGGAAATATTGTTCGTAAAGACGGCAACCCGGAAGAAGCATTTAAAAATGCGGCTAAGGTGATCGAACGCACTTACAGTGCCCCTTACTTGGCCCACAACTGTCTGGAACCCATGAACTCCTATGCGCATGTGGATGGGGATAAGGTTTGGGTAGCCGGTCCGTTGCAGGCTCCTGGTATGATAGAACCAACCATTTCGGCACGACTCGACATTCCGATAGAAAATATTGAAATAGAAATG
This sequence comes from Saprospiraceae bacterium, assembly GCA_020437045.1. Classification (GTDB taxonomy): domain Bacteria; phylum Bacteroidota; class Bacteroidia; order Chitinophagales; family Saprospiraceae; genus JABDMH01. The sequence goes on from JAGQWV010000165.1 coordinate 2,067, forward strand.
ACCCGGATGGGTGGAGGCTTTGGTCGCCGGGCCTATTCGCATTATATGGTGGAGGCAGCTTTGATTTCACAACATGTCGGCGCTCCGGTTAAGTTGGTATACTCCCGTGAAGATGATATGACCAATGGCATTTATCGCCCCACGTATCAGGCCACTTACCGCGCTGCTCTGGATGAGAATAATCGTTTAACTGCCATTCATGTAAAAGCCGGTGGAATTCCGGAAAGTCCCTTGTTTGCCGATCGATTTCCCGCCGGTGCAATTGAAAATTACCTTGCCGAAGAATGGTCCATTGATTCCAACATTACCATTGGGGCATTTCGCGCACCTCGTTCAAATTTTATGGCCGGTGCCGAACAATCCTTTTTGGATGAACTCGCGGAGGAATTGGGTAAAGACCCTATTGCTTTCCGATTGGAATTACTACAACGAGCGAAGGAAAATCCGGTTGGCGAAAGAAATGAATACGATCCGGCACGCTATGCCGGGGTTCTAGAGTTGGTAAAAGAAAAATCGGGATGGGGTCAAAATGATGATCAGGTACACAGGGGTGTTTCTGCTTATTTCTGCCACAATTCCTATGCCGCCCATGTATTGGATCTGGTCATTGATAATGGCAAACCCATTGTTCAGAAAGTGACGTGTGCGCTTGATTGTGGCGTCGTTGTGAATCCAGATGCAGCAGCCAACATGGCTGAAGGCGGTGTAATTGACGGGATCGGGAATGCTTTTTTTGGTGAAATGACTTTTAAAGAAGGAGTGCCACAAAAAAATAATTTTAACCAGTACCGGATGATCAGAATGAGTGAAGCACCAAGAACCATTGAGGTACATTTTGTACAAAATGAGGTTGATCCGACCGGGCTTGGCGAACCGCCCTTCCCACCCGTTTTTGGAGCGGTAGCCAATGCTTTGTATAAAGCCACCGGGAAAAGGCATTATAAACAACCATTCCTGGGAGAGAATCAAATCATTGGTTAGAAACAATTATTTGAACTTGGAAAAAACATAAGCTTCACCAAATAAGGCAATCATGCAAACGGTAAAACTCAACAATGGGGTTGACATGCCCATCCTGGGATTTGGAGTATTTCAAATGGCGGACCAAAAGGAATGTGAACGATGTGTTCTGGAAGCCATTGATGCCGGATACCGCCTGATCGATAC
>JAGQWV010000166.1 GCA_020437045.1 Saprospiraceae bacterium
CAACCTTGCACGGAATTTTGTCTACCCAGCGCTGTCACATAGCGGGGCGCTCCTTTGTCCATGGCTAAACCATTGAGGTGACATCGATCTTCTGATACCATGGAGTCAATAAAGAAAGGTTTCCAGGTTGGCTGCCAGCTAAACTGATCAGACATGGTGACCAGACAGGAAAAGGAGGTATTCACTCCCCATAATTTATCATCCTTTCCCCAGTGCAAATCATGTATGTCTACCAATCCCGTAAAATAAGTCAGCTGTGGCACAAAAAAAGCATCATAAATCCCCGGATTCTTTGGGTAAGTAACTCCTAATCCAGGGGCATTGGTCAGTACAATGACTTCATCCCGGGTGGCCACTGCCATCCGCTTACCATTTATCGCCAGACCCATGGCCCGATCGAAAGTACGGGGCAATTGCACCAGGTGCTGTTCATCCTTAGCCGAAATAAATACCACCTTACCGGCCTGATAGGTGCTGATGGCTATAGTGCAATTCAATTGGGATAGCAATTCGGGTAAGTTAGCACTATAGGTACAACTGAAAGGAGGTAACGGCGAATCAGGCATGTAATCTTTTTAATTTTCCGAAATTAATCTTCAAAAATCATCCGAATAAATCTTGGCCGGTAAATATGAGCATCCTTTTTTATATCATTCCAAAAATCAAATGATATAGTATTATAGCTAATCAACAATTCACCCGGCTTCGAAAGAGCAGGATGAGCTTTGGCATTGTATGGCAAAAGACCTTCCTCGATTTCCGGAGTGCGGTAGATCTCCTGAATATCCGAAAATGGCCCAACCGGAGAAGCTCCGATCATAATGCCTACCTTATCGGATATACCCAGCACCTGAAAAGTCAATAGATAACGACCATCCGGTAATGGAGTCACACTCAACTCGTTGGATACCGCCTTGGTAACCGGTTTTAATGAATTTATATCTGACGACCATTCGGAATTACTCCAGTATTCCCAAGTTCCAAAGTCTTCAAACGTTGCGGACGGTGCCCGTGAAACCACCAGATTTTTATCCTCTCCAATACATCCGTACACATAAATGTATCCATCCGGATCCGGAGCACCGGCCCATTTGGTATTTACCAAAAGCCCGGCGCCCAGGTTACCTTTCCCCACATCGGTTATATCCAGGTGCAAAGGTGTTGATAATTGCTCATAACCTGCGAAAGGAGGTTGTACCGAAGACGACCGTAACAAGGACACATCTAATTCTTCAAAATCAAAGACATTCTCTCCCGTCTTCCGGATATGATAGGCAAAAAGATACAGTTTGCCACCCAGATCTCGATTGACGAAGCCATCACCCAACCAAAAGTATTCTCCTGTTGTATCCGCACCTTCCGGCTGAAAAAAACTGATGGGTCCATTTTTATCGTGATTGATAAAAAAATGGAGGTTTTCTTTGTTAACAGTTTCCCCTTTAAAAATAGCCGCCGAATTATTGATCATGGTATCGTGTACCGGGACATTATTAATCACCTGCCCCACATAGGTATCACTAAAAATCATTAAAACCTCGCGATCGGGATTGTAGGAATCATTACCATCCAGTGGAATAGAAAAAACACCGTCTGCACCAAACCAACCAGAATCCCTTAAAAATAAATCAGTCCAATCCCGGGCTGGTTCCACACGGAAATTTAGTGGCTCGTTTATATTAATATTCTTTTTGGAGGGGGAAGGCGTACATGAAATAATTATGATGGCCAGGAAAAAAGACACAACTTTATTTGTTATGGTTTGCATGGTATAATTTACCCATTTCGCTTTCATGGCTATTCAAAGATTAACTTAAAAAAACGGGGCCGGTATAGATGGGGATAATCCCCAATCTGATTCCAAAAGTCAAAAGAATTTACATTATAACTCACTATCAGTTGTCCGGGAGATGACAAGGTAGGATGGGCTTTCGCATTGTAGGTAAAAAACTCTTTTTCCTGTAATGCCTCCGAACAATCCCAAAGGGAAATCTTATCTCCAAATGGTCCGACGGGTGTATCGGCCATCCGCATCCCTACCGTAGGATAAATCCCACTTTCCTGAAAAATCAAAAGATATTTTCCTTCGTTCCTGGTGACACTCAATTCGTTTGATGCTGAATCAGCCACAGCAACCGCCAATTTAAAATCATTTACCCAATCATTTCCATTCCAAAATCGCCAGGTGTCATATTCCTGAAAATCATTGGGCATCACTCTGGCGACCAGAACCTGCTTGTTAGGATCTCTAATACCGTAAATATAGATATATCCGTCATTCGGGTCCTCCAATATACCGGCTCCAAAAGAGGTGATCCATCCGTGATCATTTTCAAAAAAAGGTAACTCCGTTTGATGCTGATCTTCAAAAGGAAACGCACTACCGGAAGGGATCGTAATCACCACTCCTCCAAGAATTTCAAATTTAAATTTATCGGGAGAATCCGGACGGTCAATAACCCGATATGCAAAGATGTGAATATCACCGGTGTTTGAATTATAATATCCGTCTCCCAGCCAGAAATATTCTCCTGCCTCCGCTTCGGCTAATTTTACCGGAAAAATCGATTGGTCATTATTTGCACTGTCCTGGGGTATTGGAAAAGTGATCTTATCCATATCGGGTTTCTTCCCCTCCAGAAATGCCACCGAGTTATTTACCATGTGATATCCTTTTTGCAATACTCCATTTTTAATCTTCCCAAGCATCGTATCACTAAAAATAATTAACTGGCGACTGGTATCGCGATCCATGGGAATAGCAAAAATACCATCTCCCCCAAACCAACCTTCCTCCCGGATAAATAATTTACTCCATTCCGGAGCATCGGACACAACATATTTCAAAGGAGAGGAGACCACTGCTTTCTGATTGCAGGATAATAGGATAAGCGAAATATAAAGTAGATATTGTATTCTCTGTTGCATGCCTAAATAATAATTATTCAGAAATACCTTGCCTTCCGGATGGATAATAATTGCCACCTTCGGATGTGCTATTTCCAATCATCGATGCGAATAAATTTTGGCCGGTAAAGATCCACATTGGTAAATAGATCATTAAAATTAAAACTATTAATATTATACGAAATCCTCAACTCGTCATGTTCGGAGAGCTCAGGATGTACAAAGCTGTTATAGGTAAAAACCTGATCCGTATTTTCCGGAGTACAATAAATTGTCCTTCTGTTTTGATAAGGTCCTTCCGCTTTTTCTGATTGCATGATTTGAATTTTACGACTGAAATAAGGCTCATGGGTAATCAGATAAAAAATGCCATCGCTCTTTATGACACTAAATTGATCGGAGATATTATTGGCGATTACAAAATCACTCGGATGATTCAACCAATCCGTTCCGTCATAAAAAGACCACTGATTAGTTAAATCTCCCTGGGGTGCCCTTGCTATGTGCGCCGTCTTACTAAGGCCCCTGGTCCGGATGCCGTAAATGTAGGTGTAAGTATCATCTTCCAGAAGACAAGATCCGTAAGAAATTTCTGGTGATTCAATTTTGCGCTGTTTCGACTCTATCAAGAGCGTTGAAGGATCCATGATCGCCAGGTCAAAACCTGTGTAGGCAAAATCCCAGGCTCCTCCAGATCCAGAACTACCCAATTCTCCCAGTAACCATTGAATCTTTCCATTATAAATCGTGGCATCCAAAGGCCAATACCAATTTTTTACATTTTCAGGGCTAATAAAGGCGCGGGGATTTCCGGAAGTGCCTCCAAAAAGAGTGGTAAGGTGGTCTCCATCCTGCAAGACGATACTGTTGCGGATAAATGGCGTTTCACCCCGGGTTCTTTCAGCACTCACAGTACCCAAAAAGGTATCACCAAACATCCACATTATTTTTCCATCCGGAAGGAGCAACGAATAGGTGGCATCGGCGCCGGTCCATCCATTTCCATATCTGGTAAATAAGAGATCGTAATGACAATCCTGGAAAACCTTTACGGTTGCAGCCCAACAATTGTCTGTTTGCTCCACCACTTTAAAATCACAAAATTGATCCGAGCGACTGGAATCGACTTCATAAATTCCCGTATCGATTAGTTGATCTCCTGATTCGCCGACAGGAATCAAATCCTCCTTGACACAAGTGATAAAAATGGAAAACAGTAAAATGATCTTTAAAATTTTTCCCATCAAAACCTTGGAGCTTTAGCGTTAAATTCCTTACCTGTTGTAGTACCTGGCCAAGTATCAGTGCGAAAAGGAAGTGCCGGCAATGCTTGTTCATTTGTCAAATTCAGTGGTCCCGGGTTGTCAGACCAGGCATAGCGTAATGCCACTGGAGTATCCACCTGTCTGGAAAACACTTCAAGATGATCACCCACCATTTCCGCTTTCGCCCAATGAAAGACCCTATCCGGACCAGACAATGCAAAACCCCGGATATACCCATATTTATCTGTGACTACCGGAGTACCGCCATCGGATGCATAGTAAACTAAAGCTTTCCCATCGACAAATTCGACCCGGTCGATTTCAGGTCCATGCCATGGTACATCCTGATGATAAACGATATTTTCCGCCGCCAGAGCTAATCGCAAACCGACATCCACCTTGTTTCGTGGATGGATATCACCAGCTTCACCAATGTCGATAGTGACGGCCATCCCGGTCGAAGGCAGGGCCAGTGCCATGGTTTGTGCTTCACGTAATTCAGCCCATTCACTAGGCTCAGGTCGATCACTTTCTGCCTTATAATTTGCCAGTTGGACAAAAAGAAAAGGAAGGTTGGAATTCTTCCATTCCTTACGCCAATCATGGATCAATGCGGGAAAAAGCTTCCGGTATTCTTCCGCCCGATCCGCATTCGACTCTCCCTGATACCAAATAATTCCTGTGACCGGCAATTGCGTAAGCGGTGCAATATTGGCATTAAATAAAACCCCTGGTGAAGAGAAGGGGGTCAAATTAACAGTAGGCAAGGTGGTAAAAGCTGTAGTATCAATTTGCAGACCAGGACGCATTTTCCATGTCCCCCTGATCATACCGGACATCCAAAAAGCATTGGTACTAAATCCACCCCTTCCTCCAATATCGAAAGCCCGGATGACCAGAACATTATCCCGCTCCTTCAGAAGATGGCTAGGTATCCAGTAATTACGATGATTATGTCTTCCGTAGGTTTCTCCTATTTTAATACCATTGACCCAGGTAATATCGTAATCATCGATTTGACTCAGTTGCAATAGGATACTATCTTGATGTTCCGCACCCTGGGGCAGGTCAAATTGCTTCCGGTACCAAACTGCTCCATCCCAGTTTTGCAGGCCCTGATCTTCCCAAAATCCAGGCACCTGGATATCGGTCCAGCTGGAGATGTCCGTTTCTGGCCGATACCACTTACCCTCGATACCCGGTCCTGTCAAGTACATTTTATCCTCCCAGGCATCCTTGTTTTCGGCAAAGTCCGCATCTAATTGAGCAACGGATTTATTTCTTTCGATCACCGGTAAAATCTCTGGCCTAAACTGCGCAAACTCTGCCAAAGACTCATTACTCATCCAGGTTTCTACCGCTGTGGCTCCCAGACTACTATTGATGATGCCTATCGGGATATGCAAATCCTTCTGGAGAAAGCGACTAAAGTGATATGCTACGGCTGAAAAATCAGCAATATGTTCCTCACTGAGTGACACCCATTCACCTCCCTGTATATCATCTTGCCTCACATAATCGGATCCAATTTGTACGGTGAGCAATCGCAGGGGTGCCTGGTTTAGCCAGGACGAATCGATTTCCTCATAGGGAGTTTGCCGGACCGGCCATTGCATATTGGACTGACCAGAAGCGACCCAAACATCTCCAATCCAGATATCGGTCAGTTCGAGAATGTCCGTCCCTGCTATATTCAGGGTAAAAGGACCACCGGCTAATTTTGGTAAAAAAGTAATCGACCACCTTCCTTCACCGTCTACCATAACGGTTTTTTCCTCCTGATCAAACCTGATCTGCAATTGACTATCAATGTCGGACCACCCCCAAATACGAATCGGTTGCCCACGCTGAAGCACCATATGACTGCTCAAGAAATGAGGTAACTTTATTTCCGCACGAATCTGAGGAACAAAAAGCCAGAGGCTAAACAGTCCGGCAAACAGGTGCTTGGCTCCAGTTCTCCCAATGAATCTCATAGATGTGGCAGTTAGAATATGTTCAAATGTTTGAACATATCAAATATAAAAAATTTAAACCGGTATTGTGAATTAGGGTTTTGTCATGACTGTCCCGACATCAATCGTCGGGGAGAGTCAAAAGGCCCAATAAAATCGGGTGCTCCACGGTAATTTTGCCTCTCAATCGTAGTCATCATTAGGGTGAGAAGCAAAATTGCCGGACGTACCTGATTTTACAGGCATTTTAGCTCGCAGTAGAAAGTCTAATGCATAATGCCGGTTAAACCTGCGGCAGACAGATGAGACTTCGCTATAGATTAAATATCATCGACCGGAAAAAAT
>JAGQWV010000167.1 GCA_020437045.1 Saprospiraceae bacterium
TTTTTAATGGCGTCAATAATGCGCATTTTCGACATTTTTATCGCGGGCAGTAGCCCTGAGACTACTCCAAATATTAATGTAATGAGCAGAGCGTAAATAAATACTTTTAAATTAAAGGCTAAATCCAGATATGGAATTAGCTTTAGCCGGTTGGATAACTGGATAGCTGTCAGCGCCAGGAGTAATCCAATTGCCCCACCAAGTAAAGTGAGAATCAGGTTTTCAAAAATAAACTGATAAAGAAGGTGATACCGGTTAGCGCCAAAGGCCTTACGGACGCCGATCTCGCTGGATCGTTCCATGATTCTACTTACATTAAGATTGATCAGGTTGAGGGTTGGCACCAAAATAAATAAGCTGATAATACCTATGATGATGGCCATTAATACTTTTAATCCTTGACGCTGATCTTCTGCCCAATAAATAGACCGGCTCACTTGTTCCATAAAAGTCAGGGGTGTGAATTCTAATGCATTATAATTGGCATCGTTTATTGGAATCTTGTTCTCCAGGCTGCTTATTTCACGAATGATTTGCCTTCGGGATTGGGGGCTGTCAGCGAGGAAAGCGAATTGGAAAGGGCCCAGTATCGGCTGCGAAAGGTCTTCTCCGGAAAATAGAGTGTAAGGAAGATAGATGTCAGCAGATGCAAAATCTTTAAGTTCGGGTACATTATTTACCACGCCGGAAACCAAATAGTGTTTGCCTTCCAGGTTGATTTCCCTGCCAAGGGCTTCTTCATTTTGTCCGAAAAAATCATCCCGGGTTTTTTCACTAATGATAACCACCTGTTCCTGATTATTTATCTGATTTTCGGAGTAAGGGCCTCCCTCCAGAAAGTGGAAATCAAATATCTGCCAGTAATCGGCGTCGGTATACATGCCATTTAGTGCAATTTTATGACTGTTGAGAAATACATCAAAAGCGGCATTTTGGATGAATAAACTCATTTTTTGCGGTGTTTTCAAATGCCGAAAATAATTATCGAATAGCTGGTAAGTGCCCGAGCTTTGTGAGGTCAACTGGATAGTTTCGGAGTTAGTATACGTGCTATCGATATGCCAGGTTCCATCAATTTGCGTGGAATCGCGGGTCCAAATTGTATCTATATTTATTTTTTTAAGGGTTACCCAGGAGAGGAATACCAGACGGTCACGGTTGGTGAGCGGTTTTTCTTTGCCAAATGAGCTTTCCAGTAAAGAGCTGGCCAGGATCAGGATCATCAGGGTAAGACTGATGCCGAATAGACTGATGAAGGTGAAGAACTTTCTCCTGCGTAATACCTTCCAGGCCATTTTGAGATAATTGTTGATCATCTTGCTATTTGTTTAGAAATAAAATTTATTGTACCTGAGCGCCATCAAATAAGCGGACGAGACGGTTGGTCTTTTTGGCCATACGGTCATCATGAGTCACCATGACGATGGTGGTCCCTTGTTTATTAAGCCGCAGTAATATGTCCATAATCTCATTGCCCATGCTACTGTCAAGGTTGCCTGTGGGTTCGTCTGCCAGAATAATTCCGGGGTTGGCGACAATGGCCCGGGCAATGGCTACTCGTTGTTTTTGCCCTCCGGATAGTTGAGGAGGGTAGTGGGACATGCGGTTGCTTAAGCTCACTTGTTCCAAAGCTTTTTCTGCCATCAGTCGTCTTTGTTTACTGCCAATATTGCGGTAAATAAGCGGCATCTCTACGTTGTCGATGACATTGAGATCATTGATCAGGTGGAAACTCTGGAAAATAAATCCGAGATGATGATTCCGGAATTTTGCCAAGGCAATGTGGTTTTTTTGATCCAGATTTAATCCATTGATGAATACCTGACCTTTCGTAGGATCATCCAGCAATCCCATAATATGGAGCAGCGTGCTTTTTCCGCAACCGGATGGTCCCATAATGGAGAGAAATTCACCGGTTTCTACCTTTAGATTAATACCGGAAAGCGCCAACGTTTCGATGGTCTTGGTTCGATATACTTTTGAAACATTGTCTAAGGAAATCATAATTTTCTATTTAATTGAAATGCGGTAAAAAATGGTCTATGTCTTTGTTGTTTAGGAAATCAAAGAGTGTTATTGCTCTGAGCTTATAATAATTGATCCATGCAGACTGCAATGCCTGGAGGTATTCCCGTTGAGCGAGATCTTTTTCTCTGATGGATAGGGTGAGATCGGTGATGCTAATGTCTCCATATAAATATCTGTTCTTTGAGATTGTATATCTTTCCTGTGCAATTAAATTAAGTTCATGGGTATAATTGAGCTCTTGTACCGAATTTTCCAGTGAACGACATAAAAGAATCACTTCTACCTGAAAGTCTTTTTCGAATTGATGAATCTCTTCATTGGCAAATTTATTCAGCGCTTCCTGTTTTTTAATTTCTGCCACATTAAAACCTCCGGTGGATATCGGAATGGTCAATTTAAGCGATAGCGCCTGTTCGTTTTGTGGATCCCGGTATATCTCCGTCAGATCCGGCGAACTCCTTACCAGGCCGGCAGATGCTTGAATGGAGGCACCAAACTTCATTTTTTTTGCCCGGTCAAGATCCCTCTGTGATTCCAATTCTTTCAGTTGATAGTAATATTTTTCCGGATGATTAGCCATGGCCTTGGTAATTGCCAATGAATAATTAATATGTGCTATCAGCGGGAGGTCAGGCGAAATGAACATGCCCTCGAGACGGTTGGACAGACCGAGAAATGCAGATAGCTGGTCCCGGGCATTGTCTAAAGCTACTTCTGCAGAAATTAAATCTTTTTTAGCCTGAATCGATTCGCGTTTTAATTGCAGGAGATCGTTTTGGGATATTTTACCCAATGCATGACGTTCCAGGGCAATTTGGTAGAGCGTGTCATTATTTTGTTGATTGGAAGTGGCGATATCGAGATCCATTTGCTTTGCCACCATATTAAAAAATTGCTGAACGATACGGGTGGAGAATTCTTCAATAGAATACAGATATGCTTTATCAGCCTGATTTCGTCGCAATGGTGCCAGTTTCCGGGTCCATTTAAGGGGATTGAACTGTAGGAGAGGCTGTTCGAAACCAAAACGGAATGGTAGTCCATTGTAATTTTTTTTCTGGGTGGCAAAATTATCGAAGCGTTGCAAATCTGAGTTGAAAAAAATCCGACCTCCCGTTGAAGATATTACCTGGCTTGCCGAGAGGCCAACGGCAGAATTATTATATTGAATCGGTTGAAATTCCAGAGAGCCATCTGGCTGTACTATTTCCTGAACGGTCCGGGTATAATTAGGTAGATTTCCATCTAGGGTGATCCATGGTTTGAATAAACTCATACTTTGCTGGTAGGACCATTGGGCATCTTCATGGATGTAATTGGCTTCCAGCATATCCAGACCATGGTCCAGGCCCAGATCAATAATTTCTTCTAAGGTCCATTGTACAGGAGAGGCCGGTTGGCCAATAGTTATTTCAACCAGATAATGAAGAAGAAAAAGCATTGATAATAAAAATCGGAAATTCATTTTTTTTTGCACTATTTAAGCATGAATTCATCTAAATGCATTAGTTCGCTGAGGTCGGAAATGATGAGCGTATCACCGGCTTGTACACCATCGATAATTTCCACAAATTCGAAATTGGAGATTCCGGTATGGACTCTTTGCTTAATGGCTTTATGACCTCTCTTTACGAAGATTTCTTGTTCGCGGGTACCTTTAAAGGCCGGTCCATTCACCACCCGAATGGCCTGTTCCTTTTTGTCAGCGATCACAAACACTTCTACACGGAGATTGGCTTTTAACAGATCGCTCTGTGCATCGATAATAATGACCTCAAATTTTATGGTATTATTTTCTACCTCTGGCAATATTCGTCCGATATATCCTTCCAGTTCTTTATCGTCGATCCGGATATTAACCGGCATATTTACTTTTATTCTTTGAGCATGCATATCGGCGCTTGATGCTTCGATTCGAAAACTATTTAGATCGGCGAGACGCACTAATGGATCTCCTTCATTGATTTTTGAACCAATATTTTCGTTTACCCAGGTGACAACACTTGATCGCGGTGCGCTGATATCAGATTGGCGCAGTTTACTGGCCAACTCCTTTATTTTTTTTTCTTGAATGGCAATTTCTAATTGCAGGTTTTTCTGATCACTATCCAGCGAGGCATTTCTAAAAGTCAATTCATTTTCCAATTTCTTTTTTTCCAGTCTGGCTATTTCGAGATTTAAGGCCGCTTCCTCTACTTCTTCCTCTGTGACACCACCGATGTTCTCTAATTTTCGTGCGTCATCCAGTTGAGTCTCCAAACGCTTTAGTTGCAATTCTTTGATGTTGTTTTCCAGTTCCAGGTCCTGAATATTTTTTTTGAATTCCAGATTTAGTTTAATGACCCGGTTTTTTCGTACTTCCAATTCATCGTTGAGAGACTCATATTCGAGTTGAACAAATTGTTTGTCTAATTCGAGGATTGATTCACCCGGTTTTACAGCGGATCCTGGTGTCAGAAATACCTGACTGATCACACCGCTGATGGGAGCGGTGAGTACTTGTTCGCTGGCGGGTATTACGATGCCGGAAGAAGTGATGGTATTTAGCATCGGACCCACGGAAGCAATGCTGGTTCGAAGCTGATCGAGATGGACACTTTTTGTGAGTAAATTACGGATACCATAAATAAAGCAAAATATGACAAATAGTATCAGGGCATATTTAGAGATATTCTTGATGCGGGATTTCCTGATTTCCTGCTGAGGGATTTGTGTATCCATTCGTTGGTGCAATTATCTTTTCCCACATCAATAGTATAATTGCGTGCCAAATATTTAAAATATTGATAATCAGTATAGTGTGCTTATTTTAATTACGCTCAGCTGTGCGATATCGCGCACTTCCTGTGCGATAATAAAACAGCCTCGTAGAGATTGGATAAGAGCGCACTTTCAAATTTAATCGGTATTATTCATTAGGGTTTTGTTATGCCTGTCCCGACATCAATCGTCG
>JAGQWV010000168.1 GCA_020437045.1 Saprospiraceae bacterium
TAAGTTAAGCGGTGACAATTTGGTATATGGCTCACTCGCACCCCTCTTACGCCTCCAAACGATAAATGTTAGGACTAAGCCTGGAAGGAGAGAACCAGTCCATCCGCACCTCATAGCTAACAACGTGCTTTCATTAACTTAACGACATTGATTCCCAATTCAAAATTCTACATTCGTCATTCTACATTCAAAATTCTACATTCGTCATTCCCAACTATAGTTCCTCTAGCCAGCCTCCTTTAAAGCCGGCTTTTTTTAATCCTTCGATGATGTAGGGATTTTTTTTCATTAAATTCCAAACAAATTCGGTTTCATGGTTTTCTAGTTGAATTAGAATCGGTCCTTGATCGATGCCCAAATAATCGTGGTCAAACCATCCATCGGTTTTGGTGTCTTCGGTAAAAGTGAAACTCAAATTAAAAGCATCTTTAAATCCGTATTCACCAATTAGATTTTCATAATTATTTTCCCACATATATTTTAAGGCAGCCAGACATTCATCTGGAGCGTAGGGTACCGATCCTCCCGCAGCAGTTGGAGCAATGGTGCCATCATCCCTCACGCGTAGGGCTGATGCTCCTCGTGCACTGTAGGTCATAAATCTTAATGGATTACCGTTCCATACGGTATCCATTCCTGCCGGGCCATCACAGGCCGTAAGACCCCATTGATTGGCACCATATCCGCGGAATTTATTGGGATTTTCAAGGCAGTAGTCGCGATTAGCTAATGTAGCTCTTCGTGCATTTTCAAAATAGTCGATTCCTTTTTCCCGCATATAATCATCCTGGATGCCACGGAAATCAATATACATGTGGCTATATTGATGCCCAAATAACGGGGAAAATTGTAAGTAATCGCGACCTTGAAATGTACCCCATTCGTAGGTTGACGTCCAACCTTTCCAGGCATCATCGGCAATCGGGTGTGTAGGTGATCCCAATGCCATAATCAGAAGGATCATGGCCTCATTATAACCATCCCAGGAAGAAGGAATATAACCTCGTTCCGGTCGCCATCCCATGCTTAATTTTCCGTCATTTACATACATCCAGTCCCATTCCACTCTTCGGAAGAGGGCATCTCCCAGAAGCCTGATTTCCTGCTCCTCTGGATTTTTTTTATTAAAATATTGAATAGCAGAAAGGATCCCTGCCATCAAGAGTCCGGTGTCAATACTGGACAACTCCACATTTTTATATCGAAGCGCCTGGTCAATGGTGAGGAAGTGATAAAAAAAGCCTTTATAACCGCTAACACCACTGCTATCGGGTCCTTGTGGTAATGCTGACAAAATTCTTAATGTCTCTAAGGTTCGCCCGGCTGCTTCTGTTCGGGAGATGTAACCATTCTCTGCACCGATTAAATAGGCGGTAAAGCCAAAACCGGTACCGGCAATACTGGAAAAACGCAATGTTGGGTGACGGTCGGGAATTTGCAGATTATTTTCATATGCCAAATCCCAGAAGAAATGAAAGGTTCTTCTCTTTAATTCTTCCGTGGAAAATGAAATATTTTCAGGGGGGTCTTTATCTGCGATTGATTTTTCCTGATTCCCTTGACATGATGGGAAGAGAAAAATAATCAGATAAAATAATAGAATCGAAAAAAATTTAAATCTGGGTACCATAGTTAGTCACAAAATGAAAAAACATGGGTGCTATCGAAAGCACCCATGTCTCTACTACTGCTAATGTTTGATAAATTTAGCATGACCAGCCAGCTTACCATTCATATCGTACGCCTGGATATAATAAATACCCGGTAACATCTTATTGACTTTAATTTCAGATTGACTTTGATATCGTTCTCTCAAAGACAGGACTTGTTGACCAGTGGTATTGTAGATTTCAATTCGGCCCATGAGTTCAGGAGCATCGATTCGGATTGCTTCGACCGCAGGATTCGGTGTTACGGTAAAATTCGGTACCGGTTCGATAGAAAAAATGCCGACAGTCGATGCACATTCCGTACCAGCCACTCGTATATTATCGAAATAATAGGTTTTATTTTCCGAAGGAATATTATCGAAATCAAATATCAACGAGATCGTTTTAAATTGATCATTAGGGAACGAACCAAAATTCCAAGTAATAGTCTGCCATTCATTTGGTGTAGTGTAGGCTTCTAAATTATCTGGCATATTTGCAATCGTGTTACCATTTTCCAATTTAAGACCCACCATCGCTTCGTGATCCATCAATACATCCATGCTGATATTCATATTATTGGGATCCGTGAAATTAATGGGTGTTTCACCTCTGAGAAATACACCAGCAAATTTATTTACGCCATCAGAATTGTCTCCAATCCCAGCTGACTCAATAAATTCACCCACCATATCCGATGTATTTACACCCTCTTTCATCGGGTTGGCAACTACATTGATGGTACTGTCAGCATAAGTACCATTGGC
Source organism: Saprospiraceae bacterium (assembly GCA_020437045.1). GTDB lineage: Bacteria > Bacteroidota > Bacteroidia > Chitinophagales > Saprospiraceae > JABDMH01. The sequence goes on from JAGQWV010000168.1 coordinate 2,417, forward strand.
AAAATAAGTCCATCCGGTTGGATTGAAAGGTTCACCTTCAAAATTGATGATACAGTTTTCATATGGAGCTAGCCCCCAACGAATGTCATCCCAATAGTACACCTCTCCAACGGTCGGCTCAACTCCGGCATTCATGAATAACGTTAACTTGTTGTGACCAAGACCGGCAGCGGCACTAAAGTCAATGGAATAATTTACCCATTCTTCAGCTGCAGTTACTTCGGCTCTGACTTCCACCGGAGCTCCGGTGCCACCTTCTAGCTTGAATAGATTTTCCACCACTCTTGGTGCCCATATTTTAATATTTAACTGATTGTAGTTGGTCAGATCGATCGGTCCGTCAAATTCATAAACCAGAGCGGCCCAGGGACCTTCTGGCTCCGTATATTTTCCTACAATTGAACTATTATTTCCGGTTGAAATATCAGGGTTAGGGGATACCTCAAGGTCAGCTGCTCCTAAAGAAATGGTTGCATTACGTTGGCATTCGAAGTCGTCAACTATTCGCGGATCAGCCTCCACACCTTCACAAGGATCAATGGTGGTCTCACCTAAACTAAGGTTGTCTATAAAGTAAGTTCCGGTAACATCACTTTCTGCATCAAAAATTAAATTAACCTGACTAAAGTCTGTGATTGATGCACTACTGGCAAAATCGAAAGAGAGAGTAATCCACGCTCCAGTGGTCTCTATGTCTCTGGTCACGTCTTTATTTCCTTCCACGGCACTGACCAGTTGCATGGTAACTTTCTCAGCGCCTTCCGGAGCCCATACTTGTAAATTCAACTGGGTAAATTCACTAAGATCCAATGCCTCATTTAAGATAGCAGTCAACGAACTGAAGGCATTGGTACCACGGGTATACGCCCCGACGCTTGCACTCTCATTTTCGGAACCGGATGCTGGGTTATCCATGATGGCAAATGTTCCGTTGGCTACATCACTATTGGTTGGAAACCAGGCAAGTTGTCCACCGTTTTCAAAATCCTCCAAAATCGTTGATTCATTTGCCTTTTCGGTCCATAGGATTTCATCGATGTAGAAAGTTACATCTTCGTCATAAGCGGTACCTGCTGCAAAAATGATGGTCAGTTTTTTATGATTTTCGGCTGCATACGGGCTAAAATCTGCAGTAAAATCAACCCAGGTACTCGAATCAGGCATATCTATGAAGATCTCTTTGGCTGGTGAAGCACCTCCTTCCAACTTAAAAAGCATCCTTCTACCAACTGGCGACCACACTTTTGCATGCAACACATTAAGAGTAGATAAGTCGATAGGATTGTCATAGTCCGCTACCAGTGCTGCCCACGCCTGAGTGGCCGGTTTAATATATTGACCCACTTTGGGAGTGCTATTGACAGTAGAGAGATCGGGGTTATCTACGACAGATATCTGATTCCATCCATTATCGTAGGTAGCATTTCGTTGACATTCGAAATTATCCACTACCCCTGGTATTGGTTCTGTACCAGCACATTCATCCGGAGGTAAGAGAATCAGATTATCAAATAGATAAGTGTCGCTGGTCGAATCTACACCAGGATCAAAAAATAGAATTATTTTGGTGATCGTAGTAAAGTCTGCCGCTGCACTAAAGTCCATTTGATATTCTCGCCAGACATTGGCGGTAGGAATATTCATTCGAACTTCTTTGGCTTCACCGCTGCCCTCAAACTTTAAGATGAATTCAGATTTTACGGGAGCGTAGATCTGAATCGAGGCTTTATTCAGGAGACTTAGGTCAATTGGTGTGGCCTGCTCATGAATAAATAAGCTGAATGCATGCATATCTGATTTTGTGTAGGAGCCGACATTTAGACTTTTATTAATGCCTGTTGTATCCGGATTTTCCACTACTCCATTGAATGTCCCATTTCTGGCTTCCCAGGTTAGTCTTGGGCCATCTTCAAAATCCTCCAATATCTGTTGAGTTGGTGCTGGTCCTGCAGTAATGTTGTCAAAATAGTAGGTACTGCTATCCATATCGTTTCCCGGAGAGAAGAAAATGAGCAGATCGGTCATGGTCGTAACATCTGCCTTCGACCGGAAGTCAAAAACCAATTCTGTCCAGACCGAGTCTGCAATAGGTTTTCGATCCTCCACCGCATTTCCACCTCCCTCTAACTTAAGAAGTACCTCTGTAGCAATGGGTGACCAGACTTGCATCCGGAAAATATTGTTTTCTGATATATCGAATGCGGATTCCATTTGCACCCGGAATAGGCTAAATGATCGATCATAACCTTTGGTATAAGAACCGACACTATCACTTTTATTGATAC